>CAZZVG010000318.1:0-6726 GCA_964657295.1 Iningainema sp.
AGCTCTGGGGCTAAGACATGAAAATATTCAGTCCTGGGATAACTTAATCCGTATTGTTCCTAGAGAAGGCAATACTAACGGAGCTAGAGCGAAAACGAGAGAAACTTACAATATCCATGTTTCTAAAGAATTAATGGGGTTGTACACACAGTACTTACTCAAAGAATTCGACGAATGTGAGAGCGATTATGTTTTTGTCAACTTATGGGATGGAGTGATAGGGCAGGCGATGAAGTATGGCGCTGTTGCCGATTTATTCCGTAGATTGAGTCAAAAAATAGGAATAAAAGTACACTGTCATATGCTGAGGCATACACATGCTACAGAACTAATTCGTAGTGGGTGGGATGCTGCACATGTTCAGAAGCGACTAGGACATGCTCAAGTTCAAACTGTTCTCAATACTTACACTCATTTAGAAGATGAGGATATGAAAGAAGCCTACAAAGACTACTTGGACCAACGGGATAAATAAATATGGAAGCATTGCAAATTCAGTGGTCAGAGGTTAAACAACAAGTTTTAAAATCAGAAGTAAAAGGGTTTTGGGCAGAGAATGAGTGGAACGTTTATAAATGCCCGTTATTTGATGGAAATGAAATAAAAACAAATTGCCAAAACGTTATTTTTAAATGTGTTTCCCAGTCAATTAACTTTGAAATAAAATATGCCTGCTGGCAAAAAATAGACAAAAAAGAATGGTCAATTTCCTCATTTTGGATACAATCTGTAAGAATAAAAAATATTACTGAATGGTTGGATGCTGTGGCTTCAAATGAAGTATCATTGATAACCAAAAGTCTACAATACTGGTTATTGTCTTTGCGGTCTTACCTTGTTGAAAAGAAAAAGTTACGGGAATACACTCTTGAACGTCCTGACAAAACTCAGGAGTTAAAAACATATTCATCACAAGATAAAACCATTATATGCTTTCGCCAGATTTACAAGACAATAGCCGATGCATATGATGAGCGTGAAGAATATGACAAAGAAGTTTGGGATTTACGTAAATTAGGTATTGAGATTGACTCATCAAGATCTGAGTATCACCTAAATTTTGAGAATATTACTCCTGCCTGGTTGCTACAAACCGTAAAAAAATTTATTCGTTATAATCTGTCTATTTCCTCTCCGAAAGAGTGTATTAACAAACTTGCGGCATTAAGAGACTTTTCTACCTTTATTGCACATTATCATCCTAGATTAAGCCCAAAAGAGGTGGACAGACCTTTAATTCTTGAATATTTAAGTCAATTAGCTGTCACTGGTTTATCCCCAGCAACTAGACAGAGACATATTGGTAGCATTAGAACTTTCTTGGAATTATGCACAAGAGAAAAATGGGCAGAGTTTCCTGATAAAAGATTCATTTATGCCGAAGATTACCCACGTCTTTCTAAGCCTCTTCCTCGTTACATCCCAGAAGATGTACTGGCTCAATTAAACCAATATCTTGGAGAATTACCATCTCATTACATGAGAATGGTTTTAATTATTCAAGAATGTGGAATGCGAATTGGTGAACTTTGTAAATTACAGTTTGATTGCTTAATGCAGGATCTTCATGGAGATTGGTTTTTACGTTACTACCAATACAAGATGAAAAAAGATCATACTATCCCGATATCTAAAGAAATTGTCGCAGTCATTCAGGAACAGCAGAAATTTGTTATTGAACAGTGGGACTTAAACTTCCCCTATTTATTTCCTGCTCCCAAACCATACGGAAAAGGAAATCCTATAAAACAAAGCAATTTTACTTATATTCTAAACAGTCTAGCTAAAAAGAAGAATATTTGTGATGTTAACGGTAAACTTTGGCGATTTCAACCGCACCAATTTCGTCATACTGTTGGTACAAGGATGACGAATAGTGGTGTACCTCAACACATAATACAACGTTATTTAGGTCATGAATCACCAGAAATGACTGCTCGTTATGCTTACGTTCACGATCAAACTCTGAAAGAAGAATTTGCTAAGTTTCGTGGCAAAGTCGTGGATGTCATGGGTCGGGTAGTTGAGTCGGAAGACACATCATCTGGCAGTACAGATTTACAGTGGATCAAAAAAAATCTTCTCCCTCAAGCTTTGCCCAATGGCACTTGCGCTCTTCCAGTAGTCGCTGGCTCTTGCCCACATGCCAATGCTTGCTTAACCTGCACACACTTCCGTACAACGTCTGAATTCTTGAATGAACACAAAAAGCAGTTGGAGCAAACCAATCAAATTATGGAAAAGGCTGCTGCTAATGGCTGGCAGAGACAAGTAGAGATGAACGACAAAGTTAAAGCAAACTTAGAAAGCATTATCGCGTCACTGGAGCTGGACGATGAAACATGAAAGAAACGTGGGTGGTCTTCGCAAGAATGCTGAAAAGAAAAAAGAAATTGCTCGCGAAAAAACTGATGCAGCGATCCAACAGCTTCTTAAAGAAGATCGTTCCATCAATTTTAAAACAGTTGCGGAAGTCGCTGGCGTTTCTACAGCATGGTTATATAAAGAGACTGACATTAAAGAACGCATCGAACGATTAAGGGAGTCTGGAGTCAAAAAACAGAAGTTGGTACTACCCCAAAAAGCTACTGATGCGTCCAAAGATGCTAAGTACCAAGCTCTCAAGCGACGATTACAAGAAATTGAAGCTGAAAACCGAGGGCTGAGAGAACATTTAGAAGCGATCCACGGTAGACAGCGGGTACTAGCAGATGAAAATGAGATTCAGTGTCGAGAAATTGAGCGCTTGACGAAATCACTTTTTGAAGCTATGTCAGAGATCGAAAGGCTCAAGCAAGGATCAGTATTCCCGCAAAATCAATCTACAAAAAAAGAAGACTCTTACAAAGGTAAAGATGAAAAGACAAAAAATAAGGTTACTTCCTTGTCCACTCGTAGGAATTCCTCAAATCGTATTATCCCCCAGATTGAGTCTGAATTAGAGGCGTTGGGACTCAAGCCAAACTCTACCTTGAGTAAGGTAATAAGCTCTACCGAAGAAGAAGCAGTACTTTCAGCCATCGAATCACTTAAAGAGGCGCAAGGTAGAGGAGAAGTGCCAAATCCAATTGGGTTTTTAGTTATGGCAATTAAAGAAAGATGGATGCCTAATGAAAACTATAAACACAAAGCAGAAAGAATTCTTTTTAATGAATGGTATGATATAGCCAAAAAAAGAGGGCTGGTAGAAGGGGCAATGGGAATTGATGGAGTACAATACGTTCTGACTGTAGAAGGTAAGCAGATACCTTTCAGTCAAATGCTTATACAGTACTCGTTAGACACGTTAAAGAATATGGAATAATTAGCAGCCCGATCAAGCATTTTAAGAAGATAAAGAAGCAACTTTATTTCCTCAAAAAAAATAACGATAAATTTGTTAAAATAAAGAAACAACAAAAGTAAAAATGTCGTAAGCCTATAATAAAGAGAGTAACCAACTTGTGTTGATCTCTATTTGGTAATATTTATCAATTGAATTAAAAGAAATGACGCATCTGAGTAAGACTAACTTATTTATTAGACCTACGTACTGAAATGAAACTAATAAGTGTTCCTCTTTAAAAACTCTTAAAGTGTCGCAGTGCCTCACATATCTCACTGTATTTTCAGTATAATTGTGTATAATTGCTTAAGTTAAAATTGTTTTTTTCTTTTTTTCATATAAAGATAATTCTATTACTGTATACTCACTTTTTTCTTCTGCTGTCGCTGGATTAACCGAAGAGATTTCTTGTATCTTCGCGGAATAATATCGACCAATAGTTAATTCAATATTAGTTTGTATATCAAGTTTGCCAGCATATTTTTTCTTAGCCTCAAAATCTTCAATTTCTATGCTATTTAAACTTTTTTTATGTTTAGTTGCAGATATTAACTCGCCATGAATTATATACTCTGCGGGTTCTTCAACTTCCATCTTGTTGATAAACTCTATTGTATTTATTGCATTTTCAAAGCTCAAAATTGCCTGACCACCTCCTGTAGGATTTGTCGAACCCCATTCTGCATAGAAATTTGCTTCTGAATTCACTAAATACATTAAAAATTTTCTGTATCTTGAAGCTGATATTTTTTTTAATCTAACTAATTCATTTTTTAATTTTTGTTTATCATTCTCGTTACTATAATTTACTAAACTTAATATATTAATGAATACTCTTTGAGATAAAGTATTTCCAGATAAATCTATTTGTTCATGTATAGATGGTAACCCTAGTTTTATTCCAAAAGATCCCTGAAATACTTCAATTATTGAAAGCTCCGTCACGTTAATTATTTCTTGTTGAATTTTTCCGCTACTTAAGCTTTTTCCCGACTCTGATTGACCTATAGCATTAAATAAATCTTGTAATGAAGTTAATATCATTCCTATTTTTTTTGCAGATCCTTCTTGTTTATTTTTTTCATAGATAAATTTTAGCTTAATACTTAATATTTCTCTTTGTTTTTTCAGAGCTAAATAATTTGTACTTAACAAATTTTTTAGTATTTCTGGTGCTGGTCTATTTTCAAAATAAGCTAATGTTTCCAATACCTCTTTCATTCTCATAAAAAAATCCGAGACTTCTCTATCTAAAGGTAATAACAGTGAAAATTCTCTATTAGATTTTGCTTGTGACCAAATAGATGCAATACCATCACTAATTTTTCTTGTTTCTATCCAACCATTACTATTCAAGTAATCAATTACTCTTTGTGGTTTTATTGAGTCAATTTCTTGTTTACTTATATCCAATGAATTATCATTCATAATTCTTCATACCTACCTATTTTATCCATAATCTCTAATAAAAGTTGTGGCGTAAATAAATTCTTTCTAGATATCTTTACAGTTACACTACTATTATTAGACATCCTGTTTTTTCCTTTAAGCGATAGCCAGTATCCACATTTTTTCATCAGAGTTTGTTCTTCTGATATATTCAACCATCTATCTACATCTTTTGGCACTATTACAACAACTAATATTTGAGGGTTAATTGGTCTTGTGTCTACTAACTGATTATAATTATGTACTTTTAGAGGAAAGTTTATGAATTCTTCTTTAATTATACCTTCATCAGATGTACATTTTACTTGTGCATCAAATTGAGGAAACATTACTTGCCCTATTAAACCTGGTGACCTAATAGTTAAATCTATTCCCGCATTGTCCATTACTCTACTTTCATTAGCCACAGAAAACCCGGCTGTTGATGCGACTGCTTTTATATATGCATAACTAAACTCTTCTTGCTGACTATTCTTATTCATTAATCCGGTCATTTTGTTCTCTAACTTTTTACTATTAAAAAAAACTTGCTGATTTGAGTAAGCAATTTTATGTATAAAACTATATCTCACATTATATTAAATTGGCAAGTGTTTTTTAAGAAATAGACTATTTAGTAAAGACTCAATTGTTGTTACTTAAAGGTTACGAAAACGAGGCTTTTTTCAGCCTCGTTTTTTAAACTATAGCAGTTCTAAATCAGTTGTGAAATTCTCTCTCTTTCTTTTTTTGGGACTTCAGGGGTTTATTCAAACAATAATTTTTACGACTCATTTAAGATCGCTATATCAACGCTCTGGACATAAATTATCCGTCTTTTCAGTCTCCTAAGGATTAGAAATCACCTGTTTTTTCCTGTTTTCTTTTACTGCACATCTTGCCAAATTTGTCAATGCGTAAGTCCTAGTATCTATAAATTTGTGCAAATCCTTAGAGAAATTTCATCCAAGTTTAATTACATGTTTAGTAGTTGTAACAAGATTGTGACCTGCTTTCTCGCAAAGACAGTTCTCCTTACGCGCTATACAGCGCTAACTGACTATGCTTCAAGTTTAAGGTAAAAATATTTTTCTTATATTGTCCCAGTTAGTGAAGGTGATTTTCTTTTATATTACCAAATACTATTAAGTTCATGAATAACATTCAGTCCTGTTCAAATGTAAAAACATCTAAAGATTCCCTCTTTCATTTAGAACAAATTAGATGGAAAGGCAATCCAGTCTGCCCATACTGCAATTCTAATAATCATACCATACTAAAAGAAAAGCGTCGGTATCATTGTAACACTTGTTACACGCATTATAGTGTAACGGTCAGAACAGTATTTCACAAAACTCACGTAGATTTACGAAAGTGGTTTTTTGCCATTTTTCTTTTAGTTAATCAAAATTCCTCAATAAGTGTTCGTCAACTTGCTTACAAGATTGGAGTCAGTAAGAACACAGCATGGTTTATGATTACGCGAATAAATTGTGCGTTACAAGACCCAGAACAAAGAAAAATTATACAAGCTATCGCGGATTATCATGCAACCTCCTAAAGCAACATTTGGATCTCCTGACCGCCCTTTACGCATTGGCAATATTGAAATACCTTGTTACGTTTTAGAGACTGGTAAGAGGGTTCTTGTTCAACGAGGCATGATGGATTCACTTGCAATATCACAAGGAGGCGATTCCAAAAGGAGTGGTGATCGATTGACACGATTTGCTACTGGTAGAAGGCTGAAACCCTTTATTTCCAAGACTTTATCTGATGTGATCTCTTTTCCTATTTTATTTATGACTCCCAGTGGAAGGTTAGCGTATGGATATGAAGCAACTGTATTAGCAGATATTTGTGATGCTGTACTAGAAGCGAGAAAGGCTGGCGCACTTTTAGAGCAACAGCATCATATTGCAGAACGCTGTGAGATTCTTGTAAGAGGGTTCGCTCGGGTAGGTATTATTTCA
>CAZZVG010000319.1:0-6720 GCA_964657295.1 Iningainema sp.
GGAGAGGGGAGGGGGAGTATATTTATATTTATTAAATTATCTCCTGTCCCCTGTCCTCAGATTAACCTTATTGGACCTACTTCTGTGCCTGCCTGGTTCCCTGCCAAGTCCAATGCTTATGAATTGTGGGACTTATCAATAGATACCGTTATTAAAGCGATCGTCTCCTTCAGTGAAAGCTGGTTCCACGTCTGTTACGGTGAAGTTATCCAGGTTTGCTTGCAGGATTTCTTTTTGGTGTTCGCTCAATCCTTGAATGTTGAACACATCATTGATTTTCTCGTAAGGAGCATTCGAGAGTATTTTCCTAGCAAGGGTGGGATATAGTCCCGGATATTTTTGAAAAGCTCGCACATTAGTGTTATTCAAATCAATTTTTTTACCAAATGCTGTTCCCAACTTTTTATCTGCCTGGTTCTGCTGGAATTGACTTCCCTCAACTGCCAGAACTGAAATTGATTGAAAAACACCATTGATATTGTCAGCTTGGGCTGCTTGAGGCATTGAGAACCATCCGAAACATCCCACTAACAAACTAAACACTGTTAATAAACACGCCAATCTTTTCACAATTTTTCTACCTCTTTTCATCAAAGTGAAATAAAAGCTTTAAGCAAAGAGCGGTTAGCCTGTAGCTGTTAGTACTCTCGATAGGAGCTTCCAGCTTGGTTAATTTTTTGCAGAGCACCTAGCCTAAAGGGACAAACTATGGTAACTGCACAATATTTACCTTTAAGACTAATGGCTGATAGCTTAATCAACATACAACAGTCATCAGAAACTAATATACAGCGTATTAATATGCACTTGGACTTGCGACTACTCACAGTCTGTCAATATTGTTTACAAACAGGAGACAGGAGACGCAGAGTTATAATCCTCTCTAGTCCCCCTTTTCTGTCGAGAAAGAGCCAACTGAGAAATATCACTACCATCTTAAACAGCTAAAAACTTTATAATTCCAACTTTTTAAAGGTATTGCGCCTCTGCCTCAACGCTCCGTTGTCGTCCCGAAGAAAGCGTTGAGGAAGGAGCAACCCATTCTCAAGCAAGAGTTGCTGCGAGCAAAAACAAGCAGTCTACTAAAATTGTACTTAAAACTGCTCCACTAAATGCATACCAGTGGGGCTGTTTGTGCTTCAAAGGTAAAATTCCCACTATTAACAGCACGATAATCATAGTCAGCGCCCAAGCTTTTCCTAATGGGGTTTGTACTTGGGCCACAGCATTTTGCAAAATTGCGGAGATGTACTCGGGTTCTACCAGCATAATTTGCCGCCAAGAAGGTATTAAGTCTACTAAATAGAAGTACACATCGGTTAATGCCGTGCCAAGTAAAGAACCCAGATAAAACCAGCTACCAATTTTACCCCAATTGCGACTAATCGACCACAAAGCGAAGGGTAAGCCGATCGCTTCCACTGGTAAATGCCATAGCGGTTCCCAACGCAACCAGCCCCAGTAAATCGATCCAGCAAACCAACTCCAACTGAAACCTAAAAGCAAATCTCCCCACAGGTAAGTTGAGGGACGTGACATCAAGGCAAAACTCAGCCATACCCAACCTGCTGTCATCATTAAACTCAGCAACGGTAGCGATCGCACCAGTGGCGCTTCCACAAAAACTGGCACAGACACTAAAAACACCGCCGCCCCAAAAACCAACCAAGTTGATTTAAATATGAGTTGCCATAAAGGGATATCTGAGAACCCACTACGCTGTTCTGATCTATAGATTTGAAGCAAGTCGTGCGCGGCTTGTGTCTCACTTAGATACGACTGCTGTGGGGTAGAAATATTGTTAATCAAAATTTTTAATATTTGTTACTTATCTTTACTTTGTTTAAAATATCATAACAAAAATATCTTTTGAGGGTATTTTTACTCTCATTTAATATTCATACCTAAGTCGTTCACCAAAGAGGCAGAGGGGAAGGGTGAATTCTAGCAGGGGGAGCAAGCCCTGATCCTCTGCGTGGAGCGAAGCGGAACATGGGTATGAAGCCCCGTCCTTCCAGGACGCTTGGACTGGGGCGAAGTACAAGCTCCGTCTCAATCTTTCCCCCTGCCCCCTTGCCTCTTTTGACCAAATGTGAGGAACTGAGCGTGGAGAGGAATTAGAATATACTTTCTCCCCCTATCCTCACCTCCCCCCAGGGAGATTAATTTTGGTGGTTGCCCGGAAAGATTAATTGATAAAGTGTAAATTCTGATAATTCGGTAAAATTACGCAAGTGTTTCGGGAGTTTGGTTAATGGCGACAATCAAGGAGGAGGATCGATATGGGGATCAGCGGTACCAGAAGAATTTAAATCTACTCTCTCCCTCTCCCTGTTTCTCTCCTTAGTATGATGAATCTGGACAAAAAAACCATGCCCGAAACCATAATGGGCGTTTCTCGCTCTAGTTAACCCTAACAGCAAAGCTTGTTGAAACCTGAGAAATCCTTATGATGAGTTACACGTTTTTCGCCGCTACGACTTTTACCGAGCATGTAGACTTGGGATTCACCAAATTAGATTGGTGGCAAGTAGTCATTTTGGGCATTGTCCAAGGCATCACAGAATTACTGCCAATCAGTAGTACCGCGCATTTACGAATTGTACCGGGTTTGTTGGGATGGCAAGATCCTGGTACCGCTTTTTCGGCGGCGATGCAACTTGCCAGTCTAGGGGCTGTTATTACTTATTTCTGGAAAGACATCAAGCAATTGACAGCAGGGACATTCAGAGCGATCGCTAGCCAAAACTTTCAGTCAAAATCCTTTCAACTCGTACTAGGAGTATTACTAGGTACACTTCCCATAATCATAGCTGGTCTTTTGCTCCAGAAGCTCCTCAACAGTCCCAACTCCCCTTTACGATCTTTAACAGTTGTTGGCTCGGCTTCAATTATCATGTCTCTGTTGCTGGCTTTGGCAGAAAAACAGGGTGATCACGAACGCGACTTTAACCAGTTGACTTTGCGAGATGCAATTTTTGTCGGCATAGCTCAAGCATTTGCCTTGATTCCAGGTGTTTCGCGTTCTGGTTCGACATTAACAGCCGGAATATTTTTGAAAATGGAGCGACAAACAGCCGCCAGATTTTCTTTTTTGCTAGGTATACCTGCTGTTATTTTAGCAGGGGCTAAAGAACTACACGTCCTCCTGAAAGCTGGTTTGGATACAAATGGTTGGTTAATTCTGTTAATTGGCTTAAGCTCCGCTAGTATTTCCGCTTTCTTGGCAATTTACGGTTTGTTACACTATCTAGAAAAACGCAGCGCTTGGATATTCGTCTGGTACCGCTTGCTGATGGGAGTATTTTTGTTAGTTGCGGTACAAGTAGGATTACTACGTAATTAATAGCAATTAGCGAGCTTGCTAATAAAGTCGGCACAATTAAAGTTTACTGGTGAGGGTCGTCCTTTGTCATTGGTCATTGGTGAGAATTTCAGGTGCATTTACATTTTGTATCGTAGTTCTGTTTATTCCCACCGACTTACTTAATTAGTTATACCAATTTTTAAATTGACTCCACTCGTACGGCCGTAACTAGTTAGCTTGATTAGCGTACCGACTTACTTAAATACAGAAGGCGCATTCCTGTTCAAAATCTAAAATCCAAAATGTATTATGAGTCTTTCGATTCATCCTGCCTCAATTACAAAAATTGTCCCCGACTCCATCGCCGCTGAAATTGGCTTTGAAGTAGGGGATGCCATTGTTGCTATCAATGGAACTCGTCCCCGCGACTTAATTGACTATCAATTCTTGTGCGCGGATGATTTCCTAGAACTGGAAGTTTTAGACGCTACTGGTAAAACCCATCACGTTGAAATCGAAAAAGATGACGACGAGGATCTCGGACTTGAGTTTGCCACAGCACTCTTTGATGGATTAATTCAGTGCAACAACCACTGTCCGTTTTGCTTTATTGATCAGCAACCACCAGGGAAGCGCTCAAGCTTATATTTTAAAGACGACGATTACCGACTGAGCTTTTTGTATGGCTCTTATCTCACCTTAACCAATTTGTCGCAAAAGGAATGGCAGCGGATTGAACAGATGCGGCTGTCTCCATTGTATGTTTCGGTTCATGCTACTGACCCCGATGTCAGAATTAGACTGCTAAAGAATCCGCGTGCGGGGCAAATATTGGAGCAAATCAAGTGGTTTCAAAAAAATAGACTTCAAATTCATGCACAAGTTGTCTTATGTCCTGGTATAAATGATAGCATACAGTTAGAAAAAACCTTGCGGGATTTAGCATCTTTTCATACTGGCGAAGTACCTGCAGTTGCTTCTGTGGCTGTTGTACCAGTTGGTTTGACGCGGTTTCGTCTGGAAGCAGACGAACTGACACCTGTAACACGATCAATTGCCGTTGAAGTTATTTCCCAAGTGCGATCGCTCTCAAAGGAATTTCGTCAACAGTTTGGTTCCACCTTTGCTTGGTTAGCTGATGAGTGGTTCTTGATTGCAGGTGAGGAATTACCAGAGGAATCTGAATATGAAGATTATCCTCAAATCAGTAACGGTGTTGGTTCTATTCATTTGTTTCTCAAGCAATTTGTCGAAGCAGCCCAAAAGCATTTACCGTCAAAAGTGAAGACACGAAAACTTACCTGGGTTGTTGGTAATGCAGTTGAACAAGCTTTTCAACCTATTCTCAAGCGATTGAATTCGGTTGAGGGTTTAGAAGTTAACATGCGTGCCTTAAATAGCGATTATTGGGGACAAAGCATCACTGTGACAGGTTTGCTCACTGGTCACGATTTACTTTTAAACTTACAGGGTGAAGATTTAGGGGATGGAATTTTACTGCCCAGTCTGATGTTAAAACATGATGAATCGGTCTTTTTAGATGATATAAGTATTGAGGAAGTTGCTGGCAAACTGAATACAGCAATATTCCCGGTAACAGGTGTTGAAGAATTAATCAATGCCTGTATTAACTCGTGAGCATTTAGTTGTCAGCAGTTCGCAATCAGCTATGACAAGAATAGTTGAAAAAGTTATGCAATTTGATAGCTAACAAGCTAATGTTGACAGCTAAATACTTACATGAATATGGTAAATGACCAATTAACTAATGTCTAAAATAACAAAAACAAAACTATTTATTCTTAAGGTTCCATTTTTTATTATCTATCTGTTGAATATTTCGCCCCTGATGGCGGCGACGTCCGAACCGATATTGAGCATAGTTGAGAGCCAAGAAAATGTGAATCAATGGACGGGGATAACAAACCGCTTGCAGACAGCAGGTATAAAGTACTGTGTCGTTTCTCTAGATAATGTTCGGAGTGCGGGAGATTGGGGCGATCGCAAAGTGTTATTTTTACCAAATGTGGAGGTATTGACACCATCACAGGCGATCGCCTTAGAAGAATGGATGAGTAAGGGTGGGCGACTGATTGCCAGTGGCCCTACTGGTAGTCTATCAGTGCCGGGAGTGCGGCAGTTATTGCGAACGCTTTTAGGAGGTTATTGGGGATTCAGTCTCAATGGTTCGCAACAAATACAGCCTATTAAAGCTAAGACGCATGAATGGGCAAGCGGAAACAACCTCTTTGGGAATGTACGCGGTGGGGTTGTGGTTCCTGATGATGTGGCTAGCGCTCAAACAGCTGCTGTTTGGAATTCTAAAGATAATCCTGCCGCAGTGGTAGCAACTGATCGTTCTACCTTTTTCGGATGGCGTTGGGGAGTAGATGCCGCTTCACCAGCTTCTTTAGACTCGGCTTGGTTACAAGCTACCATTAAGCGTTATCTGGCAACGCCCTCGGCTACGAACACGATAGAAGGGAGTTCTAAAAGCTGCTCTACTTCATCAGTTGTGGCTTCTAGAGACACGGGGACAAGAGGACGCAGTAGTGCGGGAAAATACTCTGCCTCCACATCAGAGCGTCCCCGACTCGGATCCCCTCCTGTTAAGACTGCCGTTGCTCCTCAACCCAGACAGATTCAGAGCAACGTCACACCCCAAAGATCCGATGAAGCGATCGATCAACTTGAACAACGGGTGCATCTGAATGTTGCACCGAACTCACAAACGCCGATAAACAGTGCTGAAGCAATCGCCCTTCAGCAAGAGTTAGAACATCTCATTGGTAGAGTTGAGAGTGCCAATTTAGCTGCCTCAGTCATTTCCGATAACTCCGCGTCTGTAAAGGCTCAGCAAGTACAAGTGGCATCAACAAAACTTGTCACACCAGTCTTGAACACAGAGCAAGTCTTAGCAAAGTCTAGGGAATTAGCTAAAAACTTACAGCAATTGATTGCCCAAAAAAAGTACACTGAGGCTCGTCAGCAGTGGTTGATGGCAAAAGCGAATTTGTGGCAGCAGTTTCCTCTAGAGAGGCGATTGGCTCAACCAGAAATCCGCGCCATGTGGCTGGATCGAGGGACGATAGTCCGTGCCGGGAGTGAGCAAAGACTGGCTCAGATTTTTGATCGCATGGCACAAGCCGGAGTTAATACCGTATTTTTTGAAACCATTAACGCTGGTTATACTATTTATCCCAGCCAAATTGCACCGCAGCAAAACCCATTAACTCATGGTTGGGATCCTCTGGCAGCCGCAGTTAAGTTAGCTCACGAACGAGGTATGGAATTACACGCCTGGGTTTGGACTTTTGCGGCGGGTAATAAACGGCACAACGAAATTCTCAATCTGAATCCTGATTATGCTGGACCGGTGCTAGCTGCTCATCCTGATTGGGCCGACTATGATA
>CAZZVG010000320.1:0-6712 GCA_964657295.1 Iningainema sp.
CGATAGTTGGAGGGTAGCCTCCTGTCAAAATAGCTCGATGCCAGGTTATTATTTACACAAAAGCCCCCTTCTAAACTAGAAGGGGGTTTTTGCTTCTATAGTCGGCGGTTGAGTAGCAATGGATTTTAACGTGAGTTCGACGAACTAAAAAATCGCAGGAAAAGTAGTTACTTCGTGTTGTGGGTATTCATAAGGGCTAAAACCTTCCTCTGTTTCCGGAGCGCCCATGATGAAAGTTCCACCAGGGATGGCAGCCATCTCCAAGGTTACGCCATTGCCTAAATCTTCAGTAAAATATCTAGCTAGACGCTGCTGGCGCTGAATAATTTCACCATAGCTATCGACTGTTACTACTTGAATTGGCTCCAGTTTAAAACCAAGTCGATGAGACTGTTGTAATAACTGCTTAATTCTTGGTTCTGTTCTAGCACTCAAGATAAAATAAGCCGGATCTTGTACATCCCAAAATTCATCTTTTAAACTTTCAATAATTAAATCTAAACCCTGTTCTCCGTAGTTCAATGCTTGACTAAGTGCAGCAATTTTCACCTTTTGGTCTGGATTACTCAACCGTAATCTCACCCCTTCAAGACCACCCAGTACTGCTGCACCTTCTAGTGCTTGACTTTGACCACCAAGTACTGCATCGTATTGTTTTGGTTTTTGATTATCTAACATTTACTTCTCCTTTGTTATGGTTCTAAACTGATGCACATTTAACCTGCATATTTTTATTCCTGGGGACAGCGTTAATTTCTCTCCCCATCACCGCAACTTATAAATTGCTCCCCTATCTACCAACACTTGTCCTGTCAATAAATCTTTGACAGTTGCTAATAAAGTCCGTCGAGAATCTACCTCGAATAGAACTGATATCCTATCTATTCCTTGTTCCCCTGGTGGGTTAAGTCTAGCCACACATACCTGTTGATGCTGAGTTTCTAGGGAACGGTAAGTTTCTTGATGCTGGAGAGTGCTGCTTGTCATTCTTCCTGCTGCATCAAAGGAAACTTCTGCTTGGGTCATGTCGCCTAACTCCCCAATATCCAAACGAATTTCCCTCTGTCACCCATTTGCTACTTGCAGATCTAACCATTCTGAACGTTGACAAGGATATTTTGATCCCTTATCAAATAAACGATGGTAAGCATAAGTTTTGCTGTAAGGTTCCCAAAGACGAATAGCGTAGCTGTGACGCAGGAAGTCTTCTATTTCTGCAATTTGCGTGATTGCTAACGCGCCATGACACACAGCTTCAAAGGGTTTGTTTAGTTGTATCTTGCCTCTGCCAAAATAAGATATTAGTAGTTGTTGAACGGCTGGAATTAAGCAACTTCCCCCCACTAACAGCACTTGCTCTATGTCATTCTTCCCAATTCCTTTTTTCAGAGCAAATCCTAATACTTCATCCAACGCATCCCGCAATTGCTGCAATAATTGTCTATATTCTAAAATCTCCTCCAACTGCTCCCGAGTTATTTTTAATTCATAGGACATAAACGACTCATCATCAAACCAACTCTCAGCAACGGTTTGATTTCTCGATAGCTGAATTTTCAACCTTTCTGCAATTTCTAACAGATTCTGATAACCAATTTTTCCTACTTGCTCTTGGGATAAACCTTGAGAACGGAGATAATCTTCTACAATCCACACATCAATATCTTCGCCACCTACATAAGCTTCAGACTTGGCTAATACTTCTGCGCGTAGGGTTCTAGAATTACCAGATTGAGGGACAGTCCGCACTAAACTTAAATCCAGTGTACCGCCGCCAAAGTCTACTACTAATACCAATGCTCCTAGACGTTTTCCCCTTCTTTGCGAAAACCTAAATCATACCCATTGGACTGATGAATTACATATTCAGCCTTGGTAGTATTACCCATGTATCCACGTACATTTGTATTCAGTTCCACCTGATAACCTAAGTCTTGCAAGACCTGATGCAGGATTTCCCCATTTTTGATTTGGACTTTGATGGTTGTGAAATGAGACATATAGCTTACTTTTTTGTACAAAACCTTTTAATCTACTTCCAACGGACTTAAACCTCTTTTCTGAGAGTAGTTTTTTAACTCTTGTGTTAAATGCGTATCCATAGAAGCTGTCCTTGCTCCTGCTTCCGCAGCCCACCTCTTTAAACTGGCAATTTGCTCATGGGCTATGGCAGCGAGTGGGGCAGGGAATACTAACCTTGAGGTTCAGTGACCCTCAAAGGCATGGTTTGGTTAATGGTGGTCATACGTTTCAGGCTATTCGTCAAGTAGCAGAAGACCCAGAACGTCCAGAACAGTGGGAACCTTACGTCCGCCTACATATTTTCGAGATGGGTGGTGCTAACTCCTCTGTAATCACTGAAATGGCTGAGGGTTTGAATCGCTCTTTGCAAGTTGATAACCCTAGTCTAGAAAATTTGAGAGGAACCTTTGATGAAATTAGGAATTCTCTAGAGGGAAAACTTGGTTATGAACAAATTGCATACCGTCAAGGTGACTCCGGTGATGTAGATATTCAGCAGGTTTTAATGTATATGAGTCTTCTGAACATTAAAAAATTTCCTGACCGGAAAACGCATCCACATACGATTTTTAGTCAACCTAAAGTTGTTCTTGACACTTTTATAGATGACATAAAATCTGACGATTCTGCTTTTAAGCGGATGATACCCCATCTGCATGAAATACTTGTTATAACAGATTCGATCCAAAAGTTGGCTGTAGAACAGCAGACGCTAGGGCGACTCAAGGTAAGTAATGCGAAGAAACAAAATCGTGTTCGTTCTGAGAAGAATAAAAATAGACCGGCATATTTTGCAGGTGGAGTAATTGGAGGACACTTACCTGCTGGCTTACTATACCCAATGCTGGGGGCATTTCGAGCCAATATTTCTCCCAGTTCTTGGAATGAAGGAAGATTTTCATGGCTAGCTGAACCTCAAGATTTGCTAAAAGCAACTATTGAAGAGATGGCGCAGATTGTGCGGCAAGAGTATGATGACAACAAATCTAAGCCTGCTGAGGTAGGTCGCAAAGAAGCAGCTTATCGAGGTTGCTATGGCGTTTTATTTGTAGAGTTGGCACAGCGTAATTTGCTGGCAAACTAGCAAATTATTGATAGTTTGTAGGTAGAATGAAGTAAAGCGAAATCTCACAGGACGAAGTATTTTCGTGGGTTTCGCTACAGATATGCTCATGCTCACTCAATCCGACAGGGTGTGCCGATGAAAGAATTGGGAAAGCCCTCCTCACATCTTGCACCTGACGACTGTAAGTCGCGGCTACACCGACAAAACCCCTTCGGGTGACGCTCGTTCCTCGAAGATCGCTGCGAAGATCGCCAGATCCTGCAGGAGGGAAACCGAAATTCAGGGCTGGACTCACCGCCTAGCCTTCGGCTTCTGCTTCGCACTACGCGGGTTTCAAACCCTTGATTTTCTGTATTGCCGCGTAGGCGGACTTAGTTTGTATAGCCAAGCCAGCGCGCATGAGGAGGGTTTCCCTCCGTAGGCGACTGGCGCGCGAATTCTATTCGTTAGGGTTTGGTGCAAGATCTGAGCCTCACAAGGTTATCCGCTTGCCAAATGGGAAGCTGCTTCTCAGTGCTTAACTCGGTTTGAAGATAGCGATCGCACTTTTAATTGTGATTTTAGATGGTGATCGCAATCGTTGTGCTACTATTGTGTTTGTTTTGGAGTCTATGTGGAGAATCGTTTGATTACCTAAAAGTGATGAACTGGGATCGCGCTTCTGTGTTTATTAGGTATGATGGTTGTGATAACCCGCCTCCAGTGGTAATTTACTAATAAGACTAAGTTGGTATTTGAAGATGAAACTAAGTAAAGCCTCCTTCACGAACTTACAAGGAGGTTTGATTTTAAGGATTTCATTTGGCAAGGTCATATTTTTACTTATACAATCTAAAACAAGGCTTTTATAGAACGCAAGCCTTAATATCCTAGATTTATTAGTCTGTTAACAAATACGGGTGAAACAGCTATAACTAATCCACAGATGGTAGATCAAATAAATGATATCGCTTGGCAAGCTCACCAAGGTAGCGTTGCTGCGATTATTCAGATATTGAATGAAAGGCTCGCTAATTCTGGTGTCAGAACTAGAGCTATTTTTGAAAAGGGTGTCTTACAACTTCTTTGTGAGGCTTCTACGGTAGACAAACTTGAGCAATCAATCCTAGTCAAGCAAATCCGGCAGATTCTTGAGTCAATAGCACCACGCAATATTCGTCGAGTTAACATCAACAGTCGAATTGTTCGGGAACAGCAATTGCTGTGGTTAGAGGAAATTACCCGCGATCCAGAGAACCAACTACTGTGGTCAGAGGAAGTTACATTAGTCAAGCCTCATATTTTTAAGCAACTCATTAAAGACTTCACACAACGCAACACTGAAGCGGGAAATCCCAATTTACCTAACCCTCCAGCGTCTCGCTTTTCAGTGTTTAGTCACAAAAATCAATCGAGCAAGGTACATCGGCAAAGTAAGCTAGGAGCGGCTAGGTTATACGTCTTTTTGCTGTTGCTTTGTGGAACTGTTTATGCAATACTAGGAGGTAAACTGAAAAACCCAATACAACTAGAAAAGTTAAAATCTACAGATCCTAGTCCAAGTGCTTCCACCCCATTCTCAGACACATTTGCAGAAGCAGTGCGAGTTGCCAACTATGCTTCCACAACTGGTAAAACAGCCAAAACATCAGCTCAGTGGTTGGATCTAGCGGCTAGGTGGCAACGGGCATCAGAATTAATGAATACCGTGCCACCAAACTATAGCCGCTATCAGGAAGCGCAGATTCGCACTAAATTATACAGGAAATATAGTGACGCTGCTGAACAAGAAGCAAAAAAAACGCCACCCTAAGCACTCATGTCTAGCATCCTTTGAATTGGTCGTAGAGCAGCTAAGCGAGTATCCTCTGACATGGTGATTTCTGGAGTGCGATTTTTCATTGCCCAGTAGAGCTTTTCCAGAGTATTTAACCTCATAAAAGGACACTCGTTGCAAGCGCAATTATTCATTGGCGGTGCAGGAATAAATTTCTTATGCGGCGCTTGTTTTTGCATTTGGTGAATGATTCCTGGCTCTGTAGCAACGATAAATTCATTTGCAGAGCTTTCTTGACAATACTTGAGTAAAGCCGCTGTAGAGCCAATATAACTCGCGTGGCGCAATACCGAAGTTTCACATTCTGGGTGAGCGATCGCCTCTGCTTCAGGATGTGCAATTTTCAACTGTACAATTTTCTTTTCCGAAAAGGTTTCGTGGACAATACAGCTACCTTCCCAAAGCACCAAATCTCGTCCAGCCTTTTCCATAACATACCGCCCCAAATTCCGATCTGGGGCAAAAATAATCGGCTGGAGTTCCGGTATCTGCTGCACTATTTTGACAGCATTGGAACTGGTGCAGATAATATCGCTCATTGCCTTAATTTCAGCAGAGCAGTTAATGTAAGAAATTACGAGATGATTTGGGTGCGCTGACTTAAAAGCTGCAAACTCCTCTGGTGGACAACTGTCGGCTAAAGAACAACCAGCATTTAAATCTGGTAAAAGTACCAATTTGTCGGGACTGAGAATCTTTGCCGTTTCTGCCATAAAGTGGACACCAGCAAAGACTATCACGTCTGCATTGGTGTTAGCTGCTGCTTTTGCTAGTTGTAGTGAATCTCCAATAAAATCCGCGATATCCTGAATATCCGGATCTTGATAGTAATGCGCCAGAATCACCGCATTGAGTTCTTTTTTAAGACTCTCAATGGCTGCAAATAAATCCAGTGGTAGATGACCCGGTTGGGTTTTGTCTCGTTGAGCAAGTGCAGTTGTAAACACAGTAGGGGTTGCTTATAATTGCAAGTTATTGTCTAGTGGTTTCAATTATAGTAGCTTTTACCAAAAATCAAAGGTGGGTAATCCTCACTTGTCGGCGTTGGTGTCAAAATCCCCGTGAGTTTCCTATGCTGGAAACATATATGCTAGGAAAGTGGCATGACCAGTCAGAAAACTAACTCAAAAACATTGAAAATAGCTGTAGTAGGAGATATTCACGACCAATGGTCAGAAGAAGATGGCATTGCACTCAAGCATCTGCATGTTGACTTAGTGCTGTTTGTCGGGGATTTTGGGAATGAGTCGGTGGAAGTGGTAAGAGCGATCGCATCTCTCGACATTCCCAAGGCAGCAGTATTAGGAAACCACGATGCTTGGTATACTGCCACAGACTGGGGACGGAAGAAGTGCCCTTATGACCGCACCAAAGAAGACTGGGTACAGCAACAACTGGATTTATTGGGTGAAACCCATGTCGGTTACAGTAAGCTGGATTTTCCAGCCTTAAATTTAACGGTTGTCGGAGGTCGTCCCTTTAGCTGGGGTGGACCAGAGTGGAAATATGCCGATTTCTACAAACAAAGGTATGGAGTGACGAGTTTTGAAGAATCCACAGCCCGCATTTTAGCAGCTGTAAACAGCGCGGCTTGTGAGAGAATTATTTTTTTGGGTCACAATGGTCCTACGGGGTTAGGCGATCGTCCTGAAGACCCCTGTGGCAAAGACTGGAACCCACCAGGTGGAGACTTTGGCGATCCAGATTTTGCCGAGGCGATTTCTCGGATGACTGCTGTTAAAACCATTCCCCTCGTCGCATTTGGTCATATGCACCACAGCCTACGACATACCAAAAAAGTGCTGCGA
>CAZZVG010000321.1:0-6708 GCA_964657295.1 Iningainema sp.
ATGATACTCCTCATTCTGAATCCGACAAGCACCAAACCTCTCCAAATGAGGATTCATCATTTGGGCATCAAACAGTACAAATTGCTTATCCCGTAGCCTTTGAACCAACTTCACCATTGCTACCTTAGATCCTTCAGGAATGTGGTAGAACATCGACTCCCCAATAAAAGCACCGCCGATAACAATCCCTAAAATTCCTCCAGCTAGTTCATCCCCTAACCAAGTTTCAAAACTGTACGCCCAACCCATCTGATAAAGTTCCCAGTAAATTTCTTGTAACTCCTGTGAAATCCAAGTTGTTTCCCGGTTGGCACATCCAGCAACCACAGCCTCGAAGTCGCGGTTAATTGCAACAGTAAAACGTTCTTGATTAAGAACGCGCTGTAAAGATTTTGGATAGCGAAATCGCTCATCTAAGGGTATGAGAGTATGATCGCGACTGGAATACCACTCTAAGACATCATTCTCATCCGCCATGAGAAAATATCCCTGAGCATAACCGTGAATAATAGCGGCGACATCATACTGCATAGAAAAAACCACATTTTTTTCTACAATTGTGGCAGACTGGGTTTCCAAGAGCGAACTAACCTAGATCCGCAGAAGTTCTAAATTATAACTATGCTTAGGTGGAGAGGTGGTTGAAAAGTTGTTTTCGGTATATGGTTGATATATGATCGACTGATCGCTATCAAAAATAGTATGGAAGGGTAAGGAGCCACAGCGCTTTAGCTGGGGGATAACACCCTTAACGAGAAAATGACTGAACCAATTCCACCCATCACCCTACCACCTTCTAAAAATCCGGAACTCGAGGGAGAATGGCTGCATCAGCGTTTGCATCGGTGGCTTGATATTGAGTTTATCCCAGAAGCAGTTAATCAAAATATTGCCGAACGAGTGGCACGGATTTTTGTGCGACAACGCATGGAAGGTGAAAACGATCTGGGATCTCTTGTACTTGCCATTGTCACGGAAATGCAGGGGTTTGATTTTTCCAAAAGTTTTTATGGAGAGTTTGCGATCGCCAACGCCGTCAGCGATCTACTCTTAGAAAGTTTGGGAATTGATCAGTGTTGCGGACAATAATTTTTGTTAATTGTTAGTTGTTAGTTGTCAAAAAATCGCTGTACGGGAGGGTTTGGCAGGATTGTTTGTTTTTACTTACAAGTTACTAAATTAAACCCGCCCCTACTAACCACGTTCCTACCAGCTAGACTTAACCACGCCAGGTAAAAGGCCTTCATGCGCCCATTCTCGTAGGACGTTTCGAGAAACACCAAAGTCGCGGTAAACGCCTCTTGGACGACCAGTTAACCAGCAGCGGTTGCGGCGACGGGTTGGGGCGCTGTTGCGGGGAAGCTGTTGAATTTGTCGATGAACGTCAAGCTTGTCAAGAGGAGATTCGGCTAGTCTGAATTCTTCCAGCAATGCTTCCCGCTTATCAGCATACTTTTCCACCATTTTGGCGCGTTTTTTCTCGCGCTCGATCATGCTCTTTTTTGCCATATAGTTTGTAATTTCACCCAAGGACAGGATTTTCCATCTTATATAATATAGCGTTTGTACACTTCTGTGAGTTAAGAATCAGAAATCTTCTGACTCTTGTCTCTGACTCCTGACTCCTTCGCTTGTAGTACATGAAAAGCCGAAGGGCAGAGATCACAGAGTTGACAAACATCACAAGCAGGAGAACGTGCCTTACAGACAGTACGACCATGATAAATAAGTCGAATTGACCAATTTTCCCAATCTTGTTGAGGCAGCAAGCACATCAAATCTCGTTCAATACGGATGGGATCTGTATGTTCGGTTAAACCCAAACGTCCGCTAAGGCGTGTAACGTGAGTATCCACTGTCACCCCAGCATTAATTCCATAGGCATGAGCGAGAACGACATTTGCCGTTTTCCGCGCCACACCAGGAAGTAACAGCAACTGCTCCATCTGCTTTGGCACTTCACCGCCAAAATCCGAGACAATCATCTGACAAGCGGATTTTATATTCTTCGCTTTATTACGATAAAACCCTGTCGAATGTACCAAATTTTCTAACTCGGCGGCATCAGCATTCGCCAAACTCGTTACATCTGGAAAACGAGTGAATAATGCTGGTGTTACCTTATTTACCCGCTCATCCGTACATTGAGCAGAGAGAATCGTTGCGACTAGCAACTGTACTGGAGTCTGGTAACTTAGAGAGCAAATGGCATCTGGATAAAGACGCTGCAAACGAACTAAAATTTCTAGCGCTCGTTGCTTTTTAGATGATCGTTTGCGAGTACTAATCACTGGAATAACTTTTGCACCCACTCCAGTTGGGTTGTTTCTTTGACTATGAGGAAAATTCCCAATCCCAAAAGTAACATTAAACCGGTTTGCATCACACCTTCTTGAATGCGCTCTGGCAAAGGCTTACCGCGCAAACCTTCAATCAGTAGAAAAGCAAGTTGTCCTCCATCCAAAGCTGGTAGAGGTAGAATATTGATGATAGCCAGGTTAATGCTCACAACAGCAGCAAAGAATAGCAGATTTGTATTGTCAGCAGCAGCCAATTTTGCTCCGGCTTTGACAATATTAACTGGTCCAGAAACTTGTCCAACTGTTTGCTGAAAGTTGGTAATCAACAGTCCAAAACCACGTAGGGTATCCACAAAAACTTGCTGGAATCTATTAGCAGCAATGCTAAAAATTTCAATGGGATTATTAGGGCGACGATAAATTGGTTTCCCATTTGGTATGAGTTGAACGCCAATTAACCCTTTGCTATCAGGTCCTTTTCTTGGTGTTAATTTCAGCAGCAATTGTTCGCTGTCTCTTTTGACTTTCAGCGTCATCTCCTGCTCTGGATGATTTTGAATTTCTTTTCTCAGCAAGGTGGTGGCATTTTCAGAAGCCCCCAGTTCTTGATTGTCAACAGCCAGAATTATATCTCCTTCTCTAATTCCTGCTTTGTAGGCAACAGAGGTTTCAACATTGACTGGCTGTACTAACACACCTGGCTGATAGTTATATTTTTCTGGGATGCCAACTAAACCCAACTGTAGAACTAACATCAAGTAGGCAAATATTAAATTTGCTATGACTCCCGCACTGATGACGATCGCCCGATCTAAAATTGGACGGTTCCGCATGAGATTTGGGTCGTTAGGTGGAACATCACTGTCTGGATCATCATCAGGAAAACCGACAAAACCACCTAAAGGAAAGGCGCGGACAGCGTATTCAGTTTGTGATCCTTGGTACTTCCAAATAGTTGGACCAAAGCCGAGAGAAAACCGATTAACATAAATGCCTTGAGATCTTGCTGCAATGAAATGTCCTAGTTCGTGTACTAGGATCAAAACAGCCAAGACTGAGATCGCCGCTAAAACTGACATAGACAAAATTAATCAACGAATGAGGCTATACTACTCTCCATTTTAACCTGCCGCCAAAGAAGTCCCACACCTTACCTGACAGGTAGGTGTTGGGATGAATTTGTGCCAGTTCACAGCACCTCTCGTCTTAAGTAAGGTTGTAGGGCTTTGGGAATTTGCACCCGCCCATCTTCAAGTTGATAATTTTCCAAAATCGCTGCCATTGTGCGTCCTATCGCCAAGCCAGAACCGTTGAGGGTGTGTACCAACTGAGTCCCCTTCTTGCTACCTTCTTTGAAGCGAATTTGTCCTCGTCGGGCTTGAAAATCTTGAAAATTAGAACAACTAGAAATTTCTCGGTACTTACCAGCAGAGGGCAGCCAAACTTCGAGATCGTATGTTTTAGCAGCACTAAATCCTAAATCCCCAGTACACAACTCCATGACTCGATAGGGCAAATGCAACGCCTGTAAAATTGCTTCGACATTTCCCACCAATTTTTCTAACTCATCAGATGACGTGCTGGGATGAACAATTTTCACTAATTCAACTTTGTTAAACTGATGCAAGCGAATTAACCCTCGCATATCCCGTCCATAACTACCAGCTTCGCGGCGAAAACAGGGAGTATACGCGCAGTGGTAGATTGGTAAGTCATCAGATGCGATCGTTTCACCACGGTAGAGATTTGTCACCGGCACTTCTGCTGTGGGAGTCAGCCACAAATCATCAGCCGCGCATCTAAAGCTCTCTTCAGCAAACTTAGGGAGTTGACCTGTTGCTGTCATTGATTCGGTGTTAACTAAAAATGGGGGTATAACTTCCACATACCCGGAGTCTATTTGGCGATCGAGCATAAACTGAATTAATGCCCTTTCCAATGCCGCACCAGCACCGATTAAAGTCACAAAGCGACTTTGTGCCACTTTCACCGCTCGTTCAAAGTTAAGAATACCTAACTTTTCGCCAATTTCCCAGTGGGGAAGAATATTCTGGTTCTGAGGAATGTACTCTTCACCCCAAGAGCGAACTTCTACGTTCTCTTCCTCATTTTTACCAATGGGTGTAGAGTGTTCCGGCAAGTTAGGAAGTGAGAGTAAAAGTTCTTCAATTTTCGCAAGTAGCTCTTTCTCTTGAGGTTCTAGTGTCCCAATCAAAGCTTTAGTTGAACTGCCCTCATCTCGTAACGCTTTAATTTCTGGTTCATTGGGGTTACAACCAGCTTTAATTTTTTCAGGAATTAATTTAGCAATTTCATTGCTGCGTGCTTGGAGTTGATTTCGCTTCAGTTCCAAGTCGCGTTGTTGTTTGTCTAACTCGACAAGTGGTTGAATGTCATAGTTGCCACCACGACTATTTAACCTTTCCTGAATCAATTGTGAATTTTCTCGTATTTGTTTAATATCCAGCACAGATTTTTCTCCCTACTCCTTACTTACTACTATGGCTTAATGCGATTGAGAAGCCAAATCGACGCGACAAGTCCTGCAAAATGGGCAAAAACAGTGTTAGTGTTTGCTTGGACAACAAAAATATCTAGTGATTGGATAATTCGGCTAGGATCGACTTGGGTAAGAACTCCACCACCAAATTGTGGTACTGTTAATGACTTTGTTAAGAGAGTGCCAACGATCGCTTCCGCCCCTAAAAGAGTCACAAACATTCCTACCAAATGGACGATCAATCCTAACCTTACAACCTGAACAGTCTCAATTTTCCGAGGACGGTTGCTGGGATTGGATGATTCCAGTTGCCTACCAATCCTGGTGTAACGGAAAGCTAAATAAATGCTTACAGCTAAGGCAATCAGTCCACTAACTGCTAAAATAACGCCAAACCCAGTGCCTGGATTATTACTATTGGTGCCAGTTCTTTGACTAAAAACGGCAAATAGCAAAACTGCGCCAGAAATAACGCCTAGCACTAACTGAGTCCAGAAGCTGATCCAACCTGTGAGGCGAAATGTTTGGCCAATTGCCCGGAATTGAGAGGAATCTGACATACCGATCACCTATGTGCTTTCGACGAGCTATATCTTGTACCAGAATGACACGAGCTTGTCGGTTGAAACATCCATTAATAACTGGCGAGGAACACTTCAGGGCAAGAAAATTTTTCCTTGTCCATCGGCAGAGTGCAGAAAGTCTAATTTTTTGAGTGTTATCAAATACACTATTTATAAAAGATGAACTGATTCAATCTCATCAACCTACACTATAATGTTTGCTGGTAACGAGTTTAGCCAAGGTGTGCAAGAACCATGAGAAACTACTATTGGTATCAAAATATTTATTTTTTCTACACGATTCTTCGTTTTTACTGACAAGTGATGAGATTAAATACACCACACATCAACCATGCTTGAGATCTTCGCTCTCCGGAGAGCTAGACCCCAATGTAAAGTTGTGTTTATTTACACTCATTTACTGATGACTCTCGCGGTGAGTAGGTGGAGAACGAGGCTCTCGAATACAAATAGTTCAGTACGAAATAGCGACTTACGTGTGTTCAATGTTTGTATAGTGTGAAATCAGATACGGCACTTTACTTAATCTTTAAGCATCAGCACTAGAATAATCACTGTTGTACAAAGTGTTTGTTAAGTTTTTTAGAAAAAGCTCCTTTTACCGATAGAATTGCTTAGGCGGTATTTGATGCTTCTGCAATCCTCACGTACTCGGCATTGCTTGACACAAGGATGGCAGCACAACTACTGTTTATTTGCTCCTCACCACACCGCTTAGAAGCTTGGGTCGGGGTGTACAAATCTTTGTACCCTTAGAGGTGGCGCATAAATTCCACTACTGACAAGTGTGGGTTATATTTTATTGTTTGCGCTTTGCTAATCAAGCCTGAGTAATGTTATATACTTTACCTTTGGGGTGTATTTCTTTATACTCAAAATCAGGGTTATCGGTTCAGCCTTAGGCATATTTTTAGCTATTCACCAACCATGAAACTTGAGGATATATATCAATTCTTTGAGAATCCTCCACCAACTTACCTCTGTCAGGAACTAACAGTTTGTTATATCTTGTATGTTTTACTACAAGGTGAATCCTATGGAACCGAGTTGATCCAACAACTGGAGATTGAATACCCAACCTATCGGCTTTCGGATACAGTACTTTACAGTGCAATCAAGTTTCTGGAAGACCAAAAGGCAATTACTGGGTATTGGAAAAAGCTTGAAGGACGCGGTCGTCCAAGAAGGATGTACCAAGTTTCCGCAGAATGGAAAACTCAAGCGCAGGATTTAGCTCGTTTGTGGCTACAGTACATTAGTAAAAGGACAAATTAACAAATAATTCCAGTTACTAGGCGCAATATATGTGGTGCTTGGTAATTGG
>CAZZVG010000322.1:0-6704 GCA_964657295.1 Iningainema sp.
TGCACTCAATAACCATGCTAGTAAGCCAGACAGGCTGAAGCCAAAAGTTTCTAGGGAACTTAGAGTTCGCGGAAGTTTTAGGGCTGAGTGGTGATGTTTATTTATACCCAAGATTAGTTTATCATGCATTATTGATTTTTTAGTATTTATGGCTAGACATCATGCATAACCTTTTTATTTGTTACACAAACTGTATAAGTCCTGAACATTTAAAAATTCCCTGAAATTACGGATCTATTCTCGATATTCATTACCTAAAACAGTAATCGACACATTAAACTCAATCAAGTTTAACCAACTTGAAAGGCTGTAAGTAAGTGGGCGGGAAAATTTACAACTATGTAACGAAATTTGTAACTTCTGGAATTGGCTCTTAGTAGTGCTGTCTAGCCTGCAGCATCCCCGAAGGGATACGCTCTTAACAGCAACAAACCATTTTGGGTTTATTTCCGCCCACCTACTGATCCGTTCAAAGGACAAGGGAGATCGCTCCGTTCGCGCAGCGAACGCCTCTGGAGGGAAAGCTGTCATTCGCGCTACCTCACCGCTGCGCGTCTACGGAATTGCTAGAAAGCTTAATTTGCAAGCTTTTTTAATTTTTTATTCCGCGTAGTGATACTAGATAGAGAGTTGTTTACCTTTGTAGAAGCACAAGCAAATATCAGGTTATCATAATAATTTTAAGCAAGAATTTGCATGATCATGTGCCCATTAGATGTGATTTTCTGGGAAATTGAGATTTTTGACAAGAAGCTAAATAGCGATCTTCTATGACTCTGGAGAGAAAATAATAGAGGGGGCTCAAAATCGCGGCGACACAAATAAAGTCCGCCTCGGCAGACTAACGCAACTGTCATGCCCTTGGCAACGGCTTAAGCCGTATCGCGGATGGGAACGGCTATAAAACGGTGTGGCTTAAATAACGTAGAGTTTGCATGTGAGGTTGGGGAGGTTATTAATGGGGTACACGGATGTGTGCCGTTGCCAAGGGCATCGCTTGTGACAGTTGCTTAAATCCTGGCTTAACCTGCTATGGGTGACTTCCAAAACTTAGGTAAATCCTTTCAGAGACGATTTATCAACTAAATTTTTATGCGACTAAACACTTAATGTTTTTCCACTTGGCTCACCTTTATATTTACTTGACTATCTGTTCAATTAAGCAGCAGGCTGAAGCAATTTAGCGAAATCATACTTCCCTCTATGCTCGTACCAGCAATCAAAAAGAACGAAATAGTCATTAAAAACTTCATCAACCATATCACAAATTTGCTCATGGAGTGTATCTTCAATCTCTACATCTGCGTAATCTTGGGCGACTACAGAATGACCAAACTCTTCTTCAAAATGAGTACGACCAAGATAGTATAGTTCTTCATCCATACCTAAAGCTATTGCTGCTTTCTGCGTGTGCCCAATGAAAACAACCCCAGTTGCTTCAAAAACCCAAATCATAGCTAGCGAATAGATGGGATGTCGGCATGAGTTAGCATGACTAATAAGATTGAAAATAGTTCTTCTATTAATTTCAGTTTCCGAACTCCATACTTCATTGCACCATTGACTGATAGTTGTTCCCCATGTTTCCAGATTAAATCCAAGTTTTTCCAAATCCTGAAGAAACCAACGCCAATGTTCCGCATCCTCTCCACAATAGGCATTAATAGCTTTTTCCATGTCATTCTCAGGGGAGACTCGCTTCAAAGCTCTAAGGACATCTTTGAAGCCCATCAAGTAATACAACATACTGGGAGCAAAACTTAATCGATAGTGGCCATCGATTGAATTGTCCGATAGCAATTGGAACAGCTTACCAGATGCAATCTGTTGCTTGTGTCTATCAATTTGGTTGAGTATATCTTCGACTCTTTTCATGGGTGATATCTCTTAGCAGCTTGTAGTGCATAGTCTATTTATAAATAATACTATACTGAAAACATTTCTGAGCTTTGCTTTCAACGACAGTATTTACAAGAAAGTTATAGAGCATCTCACCTGTGTAAAAATGTCAGTTAAATTGTAGTCGGCAAAGTAGTACGTCAATCCTGGGTGACTTGGTGTTCGCTTTAAAGATAAACACTGAAGATTTTTGGCATTGCATAAATGCAGGATATAGCATTTTGCAAGCGCATCGGCGCAGGGGTCGGTTATATTGAGTCAATCCCCACTTCCTCATGAAAAAAGTGACTCTGAATTTCAGAGTCACCTTCAAAAAGAGCAACTAAAACCGATTATTTAGAAGGAGGTGTCGTTGGTTTTGTTGCTTGAAGCTTTTCTGGAGTGGAAGTTTGTACGGAGGCTTCAGCAATGGGTGTCCATTCTGTGTGGAAGACTCCGGGCTTATCGATGCGTTCGTAAGTATGGGCACCGAAGTAATCGCGTTGGGCTTGAGTCAGGTTTTGAGGTAAGCGATCGCGTCGATAGCTATCAAAATAATCTAAAGACGCGCTAAATGCTGGCACTGGAATTCCCAGTTTTGCTGCTGTTACCAACACTTCACGCCAAGCTGTTTGCCGATCAAGAATGGTTTGCTTAAATTCAGGAGCTAACAGAAGGTTAGGCAAAGCTTTATCTTGATTGAAAGCGTCCTTAATCTTATTCAAAAATCCAGCACGGATAATACAGCCACCCTTCCAAATTCGCGCCATCTCACTGAGATTTAGCTCGTAATTATACGTATGTGACGCTGTAGCTAAAAGTGCCATTCCCTGAGCATAAGAACAGATTTTCGAGCAATAAAGCGCATCACGCACCATATTGATAAACTCTTTAGTCTGTCCATCATACTTACCACTGGGACCTGTGAGAATCTTGGATGCTGCGACCCGTTCTTTCTTGAAGGAAGACATAATCCGGGCATTAACTGCGGCAATGATTGTCGGAATAGCAACGCCCAATTCCAAAGCACTCTGCACTGTCCAGCGTCCGGTTCCCTTTTGCCCTGCTGCGTCCATCACCAAATCAACTAAAGGTAGATTTGTATCTGGGTCAATGTAAGGGAAGATTTTTGATGTAATCTCAATCAAAAATGAATTGAGTTCGTCGGTGGTGTTCCATTCAGTAAAAACTTCATGGAGTTGATTGTGGTCAAGTCCAACAGCATTTTTCAGTAAGTCGTATGCCTCAGCAATCAGCTGCATATCGCCGTACTCAATGCCGTTGTGTACCATTTTAACGTAATGACCCGCACCACCAGGACCACAATAGGTGACACAAGCACCATCATCAACTTGGGCGGCAATTTTCTGGAAAATTGGCTCCAGATACTGGTAGGAACTTTTTGTGCCTCCAGGCATCAATGATGGACCGTTCAGCGCACCTTCTTCACCACCGCTAACGCCCATTCCAATAAAGCGAAAACCCTTAGGTTCCAGTTCTTTGGTACGTCTTTCTGTATCTTCAAATAAAGAGTTACCACCATCCATAATGATGTCACCCTCTTCCAGCAGAGGTGTCAGCTGGTTAATCACCCCATCAACTGGTGAGCCAGCTTTCACCATGATCAAGATTTTGCGGGGACGTTCCAAGGCTCCAACAAATTCTTCCAAGGTAAAAGCAGGTACAACGTTTCTTCCTTGGGCACGCTCCGCCATGAAAACATCGGTTTTATCACGCGAACGGTTGTAAACTGCGATTGGGAAGCCATTGCGCTCCACATTTAGAGCCAGGTTTTCACCCATAACTGCTAAACCAATCACACCAAAGCTTTGCTGTGTCATAAGTTTTTTTGGCTATCTCTTGCAGATCCTTTCATCTTTAAGGGTAGTCTGAGATTTTCTCTTCTCTCCTAAAGAAGAGATTAAGAGTTCCTACATACAGTGCAAATGCACTTTTTACGTAGATCATTAATCTGATCTCACGAGGAAAGGGGGTTAGTAACTGTAAGCTGAAATCCATACGCCTTTACCCAAAGCTTGACTTTTTGGGGATATTGACATATAATTAAATATACGTTTAATCAGTACGGGTTAGTAACGCTCAGATAGAGTGAAACCTATTAAGACACGTGCTACAAACTGATTTTAACAACCAAATAAAATGCAAAGCAGTCAGCAATGGCTCTCTAACTGGGTACTTTAGGTCAAGATTAATATCGAGCTGATTGCCGGGTATTAGTCTAGTTTTCGGACGCTTAAAGTAGCGTAACTTTACACCGCCAAGTTTTTCAAGTCCAGATTTGTGCACTTGTGGTTAGGTCTGGGTAGATTTTTAAAAGCGGTTCGGGATCGTTTGTCCTTGATCAGTCACAATTTCACAGGCGATTATCGATTAAGTTCATCCCACCCATAAAAGGAGTGGGATTTCGCGTCATTAGTCAAATGCAATTGTTTTTGACTTTTGACTTTTGACTAGTGACTAATGACAGTGACGTTCAGCGCTATCCTCACATACAGAGAAGAAATGGGCTTAAGAGTCACCATCTTGTAACAAAGGAATCAAAATTCTTCTCCCCCTGCTCCCCCTCCCCTCTACCCTGCTCCCGATGCCATTTATAATTTGGATTTGTATCTTAAGTCAACAATTCCCTCGCAAAATTTGCAGAATTGATAATGTCTAGTTAAGTGACATCGTAAGGAGTAACCACAAAATGCTAGCATATTTCCTGGCATTGGCAGTCGGTCTTGGTAGTATTGCTGTTTACCTAGCAGCTTTCTTTTTTCCGGAAATCCACCGCAAGAATGATTTTATTTTGAGTGGTGTGGGTTTGTTTTATGCATTGGTCTTATGGGTGTTTGCCCAACGCATCACCGGAGGACTTTTGCTAGGTCATGTCGCTAGTGTCGGTCTTTTGGGTTGGTTGAGCTGGGAAACACTTTTATTGCGTCGGCAATTGACTCCACAGAAACAACAAACCCAGGTACCCAGTGCTGAAACGGTGAAAACTACCGTTCGGGAGCAGGTTAATAAGTTGCCGTTCACTGAACAGCTTGCCAAGTTGCAAAGAAGCATTGGCAATACCTTCTCTGGTGCCAAAAACGAAGTGCAGAAAAAAACCAGCGCCGTTCCCAAATTTGGGGCACCCTCTAAACCTATAGACCAATCTGCTGTTGGAATGAATGATCGCCGTACTCCTGATGTCGCCGCCACTCCCAACGTAGAATTAAAAACCGAACGTGTGCCAGAGGCAATTCCACCATCACCTCCATCTCCAGAATTGGTAGAGGCGGCACAAACACACACTGAAGTTCAGGAGACAACACAAACACATACTCCTGTTAAAGAAATTCCTCCTTCATCAGAGGAAATGCCGCCAAATCCTACCTAGTGGATACTTGAATGCCTACGAAGAAAGGCAAATGGCAGAAAGCATGATGTTCGGACAATCACTTAACAATTATGTTGAGAGTTAATTGTTGATGGTTAATGGTTAATACCAATTCCATCGGTAATTTCAGAAAGGGTACTGCGCCCAAACTCCGTTATGGGCGTAGGGGAATTTCGCAAAAAAAAAGGAACCGTTCTTTGATTGTGCCAGTGATAAAAGTGCCTGTTCAGTCGATTCAACTGCGGCAACATCAGCTTTGGACTTAACTTTAATGATGGCGAAATTCCCTATGAAACTGGCATTGATGTTGAGGGTGACAGTCTCAGTTTTGCCTTAATCAAAAATTGAGTTTACACCAACGTTACAATGATGGATGAATATTTACCAGAAATTATTTCTGTAATTAGTGGTGATAATGACACCAAACACCACTTACTATCCTGCTCACATAGACCTACCTGAGGAACTGGTTCAAATTAAAGCTACACTGAAAGCAACAGCTCAACAAGTTAGGGTACAATATATCCGACGGGGTAAACTAACCAGTGGAAATGTTGCTGTTTCAAAGCTTGTTCTTTCAACTGATCAGAGTTACGAGCTAAAAGCTACAAGCAAGGCAGAACCTTTAAATATACCTGGTCAAGAGGGTGGACCGAACAAATATTATGAACCGCATTATGATACTGTAGGCGCTCCACCCTATCCTAATGAGGCTCATGCGGAATATAAGGTATTCAATGCACTTACTCAAGCACTTGAGGAAGATAGGTTGACAGAAGATCTAGAAGGAACACTATACCTTTACACTGAAAGGGATCTGTGTCCAGGCTGCGTGATTTCTTGTGAACAAGATTTTCAAGGCAAGTTCCCTAAAATTAAAATAATTGTCTTCTCTGATGTTCCTCACGAAAAAAATAAATTACCTTTATAATTACAAAGAGCCACAATCAAACAGAGGTTAAGGAAAATCCTTTCGGGAAATGATTGGAAAAATCAATAATTAGGATAGAGATATAAGAAATGAAAACTTTTGCTGGTTACTATACAAAATTCAAATTGTCTCAAGATTTTGAGCTTCCGAATAATTTGCTTTCAAAAATTCGTGAAGTTTGGGATAGAAAATATCGTGATTTATATGAGAATGGGGGAAAGTGCAATGTAGAAGAAGCATTTGAAGAGGTTTTGCAAACTTTTGGAATGCCTATTAATACTATTGGACATCAGCGGTATGTATACATAGCGATGGGAATAGCCCTTGCAGCCCAGGCTACCTTAAAACACTACTTTCCTGATGACTCTAGACCAGATATAGTTGTAGAAAAAGTAAATAATTGGATTGAAAATGGTGTTGAAGTACCCGATGATTTTGCAGAGACTTTATTTCCAAATATAAATGAAGGGGGAATGTATCAAGCAGCAGATGAAGCATATAACATTT
>CAZZVG010000323.1:0-6694 GCA_964657295.1 Iningainema sp.
TGCCCATAACTTTTTTAATTTTTTAGCGTGAGATTAATTCGATAACCGAGTGCATCTAGGAACTCAATCAGGGTGTAAATTTCTGCACCGCCAGTTTGTGAAAGTATTTCGTCTAGTTTGTCATAATATTGTTTGGCTGCGATCGAAATATTATTAGACAGCATCCGCGCTTCCATAACATTTTTTAGCATTGCTCTGAGCAATTCGGGTTCACGTCCTTCTTCTTCTAATTCCAACGCGACTGCTATGTAATCAGCAGCATGTTGAGAGTTTTTAAGAGAAGAAACCAAGTAATCGTGGTAGCTAGTACTAGTTAGCATTTTTACGTCTTTCCTCAATATTACTTAGTTCTAAGAATGTCTTATTCTTGAGTAATTTTGTCTCCACCACGTAGGAGGATGATGATTGTTGACCTATTTAACCGACATTAGATGCTATACCCAGACAATCATCGATTTTCAGTTCGCCGACTTTTCTCAATTTTAACTTTGGCTTTTCTATCTTGCCAAGAGTCAAGCCATTATCCAAAAGGACTTCTCCCGTTGACTGTCAGATAGTTCCTTATTTGTTTTGGTTGTGCCCCTATTAAGTATATTATAGTACAGTAGAGTTTAATTTACCCAAAAATTGAATTATTAACACTGCGCCAAGACAAAGTCTTTACGGTCTAAAATAATACGGATGCTTTATGGATTCGTTAGATATTTCCGACAATTAATTATGCACTACTCCCAAATTACGAGCGTAGAGACGTGCTGCTTTGTTGCGTCTTTACACTCATATTTGGTATCTTAACGAAAAGAAAAAGACTTTATGGTAAATCTGCGGACAAAATAGTTTTCAGCTAACGCACGCTAATTACAATAAAAACCATGTCCCAAGTGACGATAGAATCAATCCTTCAAGAAAAGCGTTTATTCCACCCCAGTGCTGAATTTTCAGCAAACGCACACATTAAAAGTCTTGAGGAGTACCAGCGCCTCTATGACACTGCCATTGCCGACCCTGAGAAATTCTGGGCGGAATTAGCTCAAACAGAGTTACACTGGTTTGAGAAATGGCATACTGTGTTGGACTGGCAGCCACCGTTCGTTAAGTGGTTTGTTGGCGGTAAAATAAATATTTCCCATAACTGTTTGGACAGACACCTGACGACTTGGCGTAAGAATAAAGCAGCCATTATTTGGGAAGGGGAACCGGGTGACTCACGCACTCTGACTTATGCCCAATTGCATCGGGAAGTTTGTCAGTTTGCTAATGCACTGAAGCAACTGGGGGTGCAAAAAGGCGATCGCGTTGGGATTTATCTGCCAATGATTCCAGAAGCGGTAATTGCCATGCTTGCCTGTGCTAGAATTGGCGCACCTCACAGCGTGATTTTTGGTGGTTTTAGTGCGGAAGCTTTGCGCGATCGCCTGATTGCCGCCGAAGCCAAGGTACTCATCACTGCTGATGGCGGTTGGCGTAAGGATGCGATCGTTCCTCTTAAGGAGCAAGTCGATCTCGCTTTAGCTGATAATGCTGTACCTACTGTTAAGAACGTCCTGGTAGTACAGCGTACACGTCAACAAACTCACATGCAATCGGGACGCGATTCTTGGTGGCATGAATTGCAACAGAGTGTATCCGCTGAGTGTCCAGCTGAACCTATGGACAGCGAAGATCTGCTGTTTATTTTGTATACTAGTGGTAGTACTGGCAAACCAAAAGGTGTTGTGCATACAACTGGTGGTTATAACTTATACTCTCACATCACCACCAAATGGATCTTCGACTTACAAGACAAGGATGTATATTGGTGTACAGCTGATATCGGTTGGATTACGGGGCATAGCTATATCGTTTACGGTCCTCTTTCCAACGGTGCAACGACAATTATGTACGAAGGTGCGCCTCGTGCCTCTAATCCCGGCTGTACGTGGGATATTATTGAGAAATACGGTGTGACAGTATTTTATACTGCACCGACGGCGATTCGTGCTTTTATTAAGATGGGTGAAGATTTGCCAAAAGCACGAAACTTATCTTCCCTGCGCTTGCTAGGAACTGTCGGCGAACCAATTAACCCAAAGGCTTGGATGTGGTACTACCAAGTCATTGGCGGAGAGCGCTGCCCAATTGTCGATACTTGGTGGCAAACAGAAACAGGCGGGATTATGGTAACATCTTTGCCTGGAGCAATTCCGATGAAACCCGGTTCGGCGACTCGTCCCTTTCCGGGAATTCAAGCGGATGTTGTGGATTTAGAAGGCAATTCTGTGGGTGACAACGAAGGTGGTTATTTAATCGTTCGTCATCCTTGGCCTGGTATGATGCGTAATGTATACGGCGATTCAGAACGCTTTCGCCGCACTTACTGGGAACACATCCCACCAAAAGATGGCAACTACGTCTATTTTGCTGGTGATGGTGCAAGACGTGATGAAGATGGCTACTTCTGGGTGATGGGAAGAGTCGATGATGTGATTAATGTTTCCGGTCATCGTCTTGGTACAATGGAAATAGAATCAGCCCTCGTTTCCCATCCTGCAGTTGCTGAAGCTGCTGTTGTCGGTAAACCTGATGAGATGAAAGGAGAGGAAATAGTTGCTTTTGTGACTTTAGAAGGTAGCATTAACGAGAGCGAAGAACTGAGTAAAGAGTTGAAGCAGCACGTTGTTCGGGAAATTGGGGCGATAGCACGTCCCGGAGAAATTCGCTTTACCGACTCTTTGCCTAAAACGCGATCTGGTAAAATTATGCGGCGGTTGTTACGGAATTTGGCATCCGGGCAAGAAGTGTCGGGTGATACTTCTACATTGGAGGATCGGAGTGTGTTGGATAAGCTCAGGGCAGAGCCTTAGCAATGGAATCTACCATACTCATGCTTTCACCCTCCGGATAGAATCCGGAGGGTGAAAGCTAAGGGCTGGTTTTTACCAGCCAGTGACTACTTTGAACGTTGATTTTAAATGTATTGCTTGACAATTTCAGTACTAACGTGTCCAGTAGATGCCACAAAATAACTAGGACTCCACATACAAGGCATCTTCTTTAATTCTGGGAATTCAGCCCTCAAGTGATGAGATGATCTCCCTTTAATCCATCGGGCGATATCAGCTATGCGACTCATAAGGTGGAACATTTGGTGAGTTTAATCGAAGATTTAATTCCATCGACAAACACAAGATGAACGGACTGAAAACATTGAAGAATCCATCGTAAACTAGGAGGAGCAGTAGGCTTACCTTTTTGATTGGGGAGAGTAGAATTAGTAAGTTCTAATGCTTGCCTAAGTTGGCATTGTCCTAAAATATAGACAATTTTACCTGAGTTTAAGGAAGTCCTAGAAGAGACTCAACATTCGACACCTGATGAGCCTTTTAAAAAGCCATAAAAGCCACATCTGTTTCCAGGAGAATGTCTGTGTCGGCACTGTTTTGTGAGATTGTTAAGTTTGAACACCTTAACCCAAAAACTGCGATCAACATTATTATGGCTCAAGCGCTCACCATTCGCCAAATCCTGTCCGATAGTGATGCAGGATTGTTACCCTATCTTCGTCAACAAATCGAAACAGAGGAATTTTCACAGTTTAAAGCGCAGCTTGGTTTTCATGTGGAGGAGTCTTCTACCTTTGTCAGTAGGAGTGATGATTCAACAGATATTCAAAGTACGATCCTTATCACTTTAAAGTTATGGATTGCTGTATCCAGTCAAACTAGTCCAGATGATGCGACTTTACATGCTCTTGAGTTTCAACAAATGCTCGATGCAAAACTGATTAACTGGAGCCAACGCTGTCAGCAGTTACGCTCAGCAATTTCCGAAATTAAGGGGACACTCAGCAATTTTGAAGAAATACCCTATCACGGTGGCTATCTTCCTGGTTTTGAGATGCAACGCAAGTTTACTTTAACCTATAGTACTCTCTCTATAAGTAGTCCGGAGGAGCCAGCGCTGCAGGCGGGTTTCCCAACCTAGGCGACTGGCGTTGCTGAGTCCTGAGTCCTGAGTGAAAAATAAAACTCAGGACTCGGCACTCGTCATGAAACTATAATATTTTCTAAGCCTGATGTCAATTCAATAATTGTTTTCAATTGTATCGTCTGTTGGTAATCAACTTATGACGATCGTCTGAAAAAATGCCAGTAGGACGTCAATCTTTGTTTATTTTTTGAACAGCAGGTATTTGTGGAAAATCAAAGTGTTGTCAATCCTAGACCCTTTTTGCTCCAACGATCAAGTCATCAAGTCTGGGTGCAGGCGCTGGCGCGAGCGCTCTACCAAGCAGGATACGGAAGCATCCAATTCTTTATGCCACTAATATTTGTCAATCAATTAGGCTTTTCGGCAACGGTGGTTGGCATAGCAGTAGGCAGTGGATCACTCGCTGGGGTTTTGGGACATTTTTTGGGTGGCTATTTAGCAGATTCTCCAAAGTTTGGCCGCAAACGAACGCTGTTATTCTCGGCTGGGCTATCAATTCCGCCTGCGCTCCTCTTAGCAGGCATTCCAAATTTGTCAATGCTGATTGTCGCAAATTTAATTATGGGATTGAGTGCTGGATGTTATTGGACAGCAGCAGATGCTGCTGTTATCGATGTTACTCCAAAAGAACAACATTCCAAAGCCTTTGCCCTTTTGATATTGTCAGATAGTCTCGGTATTGGACTTGGGATCTTCGGTGGTGAAAGATTACTTTCACAAGGTTTGCCGCCGCAAACACTGTTTTTGATTGGTGGGCTAATTCAGTTGATATTTTTGATGTTAATTCAAATTGCGATCGCTGATACTAAACAAAATGCTCCTGAACATTCTGATACGCTACAAGGATTTGTTTTAGCTCTCAAGGATCGATCGCTACAATTCTTTATGCTGATTCACGTCCTCGTTGTGACTTACATTGCCTTGATTAATAGTACGCTACCACTGTATTTTACAAACTTCGTTTCCCCGAGTGTTCCACAATCTTCATTAGTTAGTGTTGCAAACTTGTTTACTTGGTGTTACATCGGCATTGGCGCAGTATTGCAGTTACCGTTAGTGCAAATATTCACTGCATTGTCAAAAGTTCGGGTTCTCATGATTTCGATGTTTTTGTGGAGTGGTGGATTCTTTTTGGTTTGGGCGACTCATTTGATGCCATCAAATCCTATGATGGGAATGATTGCAGCGTTTATTGTATTGTCGATCGCCACTGTCATTTATAAACCGTTTGTGCCTGCTATGATAGCAGAGCTAGCACCAGAATCACTGCGTGGCATTTATCTGGCGATCGGCTATCAATGTTGGTCAATCGGCTATTTCTTTGGTCCGATTTTAGGCGGTTGGGCAATGGATGAATCTCCAACGATTGCCCATTCCTTATGGATTGTAACTGCCGTTAGCCCCCTTTTCGGTCTTGTCATGCTGCAAATTCTCAAGCAACATCAAGACTCGACTCAAATCGTTCTTCCCTTATCTAATGAAATTCCAGTACCTGACTAAAAGCACGATTCTTACCAGTTTATTTTTGACTTTTGCTTTCATCTGCCCTTCAGTGAGTGCTGCAACTACAGCTAGTGATTATCGGCTTTTAGGGCTGTCATATCGTCAACAAGGACGCATGGCAGAGGCGATCGCTGCTATGCAAAAATCTGTAGAACTCGAACCCGAAAATATTGGAGGACGAGTTAATTTGGGTTGGACACAACATCTAGCCGGAACCGAGAAAGAAGCAGCGCAATCTCTCCAAACAGCAATATCTAAAAAACCATTATTTGTCCCAGCTTACAATGCTTTGGGAATTGTCTATCTCGTTCAAGGCAATCTCACAGCAGCTGTTCTAGTTCACACTTGGGCAGCTATTCTCAAACCTGACGACGAAGTTGCTTATTATAATTTAAGTTTAGCATTGCATCGGCTGAAAATTTATGATTTAGCCATCATCACAGCCAACCGTTCTGCCAGTCTCGAACCTAATAATCCTCATCCATTAGTTGCCGCTGCTCTAGCTTACTGGGATAGTGGCAACAAAAAAACGGCCCAACAAGTTTATGCAAAAGCCGTCAATTTAGATTCACGATATAGAGATAGTACTTTTTTGAATAGCAATCTCAAGCGAGCAGCTTTTAGCAGTAGCCAAATTCAAATAGTTAATCATATTCAATTAGCAATTAACCATTCCTAGTTTCTCTATCTTGTTATAAAATGAAATTAGTCAATCCAAAATCCAAAATAAAATGACTTCTTTAACACAACAAAAGTGCAGTGCCTGTCATAAAGACGCGCCGCGAGTCACAGACGCGGAAATTGCCGAACTCAAACCGCAAATTCCCAATTGGGAAATCATTAATGTTGATGGAGAAGCGCGTCTAGAACGTACCTATAAATTTAGCGATTTTCAAACAGCACTGGCGTTTACCAATCGTGTCGGCGAGATTGCAGAGGCAGAAGGACATCATCCAGCATTACTCACCGAATGGGGTCAGGTCAAAGTGAGTTGGTGGACTCACACAATTCACGGACTGCATCGTAATGATTTTATCATGTCAGCAAAAACTGATCAAATTGCCGCTCAATTTACTGAAAATAATTAACTAGATAAACTGATGACTTCTGTCACTATTGCTACTGAATCGGCATTATCTTTACCTGATCACACGCAGTTGCCAGAATCAGATGGTACATTTGTGAAAAACTGGCAAGAGCATCCTCAAAGCATTTTACTCAC
>CAZZVG010000324.1:0-6667 GCA_964657295.1 Iningainema sp.
CAACGCTCGAACAAGTTAGCTGCAAAATTACGCGCATTAGGTTTAGACCCTGATGAACTAGCTTAAGGGAATTCAACAGAACAAATCATCCCAACTTAAAGTGCAACCTCAGGCAGTACAGGATTTTCTCTCAAACATTTTTCAGTCCAAGGCAGTTCTATTTCGAGAGCCAGCCAGTGTTCGTAAGTAGGTGCTGAGCCGATGGGATCTTCACCAATAGCTTTAGAAACAACACAGCAGAAACGGCAATTGTTTACGGAATCTTGGGTAATCATGTTCATTTCCTTTTGAAAGGATTCAAAGCTCGTTTGTCCAAGAAAGTAGCCAGAATTCAGCTTGGGAATTCTGACTTCTTCTTTTTGACACACCGCCATCAGCTACTCAGCACTGAATATCATGGTCAGGCACAATGATTTCCATATCACGCAGTGTGCGGAAGGCGTATCCACTTAAACCAATAAGTAACAAACCAAGTGAAGAAATAACATACAACAGTGCCATGCCCGCGCCTTTTCCAGTGCCAAAGATCCAGCCCAATATGGGTGCGAGACTTCCCCCCGACATCATTACTGGTTCAAAAACGTAGTCAGCTAGTGGTCCAGCTATCAAGTATGCGACTGTTGACGCTCCCCGCTCAACTAGATAGCGGGTCGATAAAACACGCCCCTGCACGTTAGGTCTTACCTTCCTTAGCCATATAGCTTCGTCAGCACTGCCAAGTATTGGAAAATTGAGAGATGAACAGAATTTCGCGGGAATCCAAATCAATGGAATTATCCCCAGACCAAATACTGTTTGGCTCAAGCCAGTACCCACCATCCCTAGCAGCACTCCATGTATTCGACGTTTGAAACCACCCCAAGTGCTTACTAGCAACGCCCCAATAATGCCGCCCAACCCTGCTGCCGAAGTTACAGTACCTAATACTTTGGCATCATTACCACTGCGTGCTAAAATTAGGGCAGAGGAAAGTGAACTGCCAAAATAATAGGTAAACCAGAATAGTGATGTCAATACTAGCATAGCAAGTAGACCGGGACGTGCGGTAATATAGTGCCAGCCAAAGTAAAGCTCCTGCTTCAGGTTTGCATGACTTTGCGCTCCTGCTTGTGCAGTAGTAGGTTGTGGGATACGTACTAGCATCAGTGCGCTGACAGCAATCACACAAGTCGCGATATCGATAATTAAAATACCAACAAGACCAATGACTACGTAGAGAACACCTGCCAATGCTGGTGCGATGATAACAGAGCTGGAATTTGCCAGGAAGCCAATGCTGCTAACGCGACTATACTGCTGTTTGGGCACGATCATTGAGATTGATGCTGAGTATGCCAGTTCTTGAATTTGCACAAAAATGCCTTCAACAGCTACAGCTAAGTATAAATGCCATAATTGTAAACTATGAGTTAAGTAAAGTAGTAAGACAATAGTAGTCAACAACGCGCTCATCGTGTCACCAAGCATCATTAAGTATTTGCGGTTCCAGCGATCCACAATCACCCCAGCTATGGGAGTAATTAAAACTTGCGGTACTTGTCTAAAGAAACCAAACAATGCTATATCGGTAGCGTGACGCGTGAGTTCCCACACCCAGAGGGTGAAAGCAAATGCAGTCATGCTACTACCAATCATAGAAACAGCCTGACCAAGCCAGATAATAATGAAAGTACGCACTTATATAGCAATCCTAAAGGATGATAGATTTGCCCAAGTCAGTGATGAGTTGAATTCAAAGCTTGTGTGATAGTTCTATTGAGCGATCACTTATCCTCGGTTTTGTCCAGTATCGATACCAGTACATCATCAAGCCAGTGACAAACAAGATCAGCGGTGCAAGTCCAACAAATACATAGAGAATGCGAGTCGGTAAGCCGCCAAAAGTGCCGTAGTGTAAGGGATTAAAGAAGTTGAGGACGCGCGATCCCAAAGGCATTTTTAAAGCACTATCAACTCTTAAAACCTCACCCGTGTAAGAGTCGAGATAAACATGACTATTCCCATATTCTTCACGTTCCTGCGGTAGCTTCATGCGAATTTGTAAGGCATCAACTGATTTGTTAGGGAAGTAAATGCTCTTGGTAACAGCACCCGGTAAGGCAGCATTAGCAATTTTCAGTTGTTCTGTGAGTTTTAATAGCGATTTACCAGGAATGGGCTTGGATACTGGTGAAGATGGTTGTGGAGTGAATGTGACAGCGTAGATAATTGGCTCCGTGAAGCTGAAGTTCCAGCAAAAGCCAGTAAAGCCAGTCAGAAATAAAAAAACTCCGGTGATGATCCCAGCCACTTTGTGAATGTCAAAATTTGCCCTTTGTCTATGTGCATCAAGCTTGATTTTGAAGCCGACAATTAGCTTACGCCAACCAGGCCAAAGAATTAAACCACTGATGCAGAGCATACACATTAAAAAGGCAGCAATGCCAACAATTGCAGTTCCGGTTTCACCTGACATCAGACTGTCGTGCAGATTCAGGATCATACCGATGAGAGTGTAATCCCAGATCCGCTCACCCATGATTTTCCCCGTATAAGGGTCAATAAAAACTTCTGTACGAAGATCATTAGCTGATGACAACTGCCCCACGTAGGGAGTTGAAGGAGTGTCTGGCACATAAATCCGAAAAAGATGGAGATCATCTCGTGCGGCATAGTGAGCCTCAATTGTATTCAGCACAGACTCTGGAGATAACTGCTTCTGTTGGGGAGTAATAATTCCATACTGTCTCGTTATCATCAAGCGGTTAAAATCTTGCTCAAACACTAACAAGCTACCTGTCAAGCCAGTGACGATGAGCAATAGTCCAACAAAAAAACCGATAGAGCCATGCAGGTAAAAAATGATAGAGCGTAACTTTTTCCGGTTCATTCAGAGCCACTTTGCTAGTTGAATTTTTGACTCTACTCAATCCCCACTACAGCATTGAGGAGGGTTAGGGTTCTATCAAAACTCCACAGAAATCGTTCCTAGAACAGTCAACGGCGCTCCAGGGCGCAGATAGTAGCCCTGAGAATCGTAATATCTAGTATCCAAAAGATTCTTGAAATTGAGACCGACGCGCCAATGTTCTTTTTTATAGAAAATAGAGGCATCAGTTCTGACGTAGGAGGGAATGACAACTCCATCGTTTGGTAGATTCGCTTGGCGATCGCCAACAAAAAACAGTCCGGCACCAAATCCAAGTCCTTTAAGGGAACCAGTTTGAATTTCATAGCTTGTGAACAAGCTAGCGTTGTACCTCGCGGCATTGACCAATCTGTTCCCCACAGGTATGCTGTTATCTTTGGTGACATAGGCATCGTTGTGGGCAAAGGATGCAATCACATTCCAACCCGGTAAAATTTTGCCGACAATATCTAGTTCAATACCGCGACTCTTAACTTGTCCGGCGGCAATTGAGTAATCAGTATTACTGGGATCGGTTGTCGCGACATTGGTTTTTGTAATATCATAAGCGGCTAGTGTTGCCGAAAGCTGCTTATTTAACCACTCGGTTTTAATGCCGACTTCATACTGAGTTGCACGACTCGGTTCTAAAGCTTGCCCGCTTGCTGTTCGACTATCGTTGGGGTTAAAAGATTGAGCGTAACTAGCGTAGAGAGAGATGGGCTCTATGGGTTGATAAACTAGTCCCAAACGCGGTGAAAAAGCTTGATCGTTAAACTGATCTCTGGAAAGGACTTGACCATTGTTATTCAAGTCGATGTTTCTGTCATTCTGGTTGATAAAATCAAATCTCCCACCAACTAAGAGCTTCAAACTTCGTAGCAATGTCACCTGATCTTGCAAGTAAACACCCACAGTATCGGTATCCATTTTCATGTTCTGGGCTGTGTCCACGAAACTGGTTGGCAGTGGCGCACCATACACCGGATTAAATAGATCCAGTCCTGGTGCCGCAGTCCGAAGATAATTATACACCTGGTGTGCCCAACTGAAATCCAAACCTAGCAGTAATTGATGATTGATGCTCCCAGTTTTGAACTTACTGACTAGCTCATTTTGTAGACTCACTCCTCTAAAGTAGTCAACATCTCCTGCTAGGTTTCGCGATACTGTACGACCATCATCTAAGAGTGAGCGTGGTCTGACAGCGTTATAATCATCATTGTTATTGTTGATTAACAAGGCACTGCGGAATTGGAAATTGTCACTAAAACGATGCTTTAAAGTGATAGTGCCTATATCAGATTGGAAATTGTAAGTATCTGCACTAGGTTCTCCTAAAAAACGACTGATGGGAACCTGAAAAGATTGACGAACAGGTAGCAAACCATCGTAAAATGTTCGGTTGACAGTATTATGCTCATATTCCAACGTCAGGTTTGTGGCATCGCTGAGTTGTAAAGATACTACCGGCGCTATTGAATAGCTCTCTCCATTGACAAAATCGATAAAACTACCAGAATTTTCATAGGCAATATTCAGGCGAGACAACACCTTTTTATCGGCGGTTAGTGGTTGGGAAAAGTCGATAGCGGCACGATAGTAATCATAATTTCCCAGTGTAAATTCAGCTGAATGATAGGGAGTTGTGAACGGTTGTTTCGTGATGTAATTGACTATACCACCAGGTTCAAACTGACCATAGAGAACTGAAGCCGGACCTTTAAGAACTTCGACTCGTTCAACATTAATCGGACTAATGTAGTTATCTGGAACTGAAAAACCATTTCTGAGGTTGTTAGTCGTGGCAAATCCTCGGATCACATAGTTATCTGTGTTGCCAGCGTAACTACCTTGTGGTGTGACACCACTAGCATTGCGTACCGCATCGCTAATCCGTGTGATTTGCTGATCTTTGATCACTTGTTGAGGAATGACTTGAATTGACTGGGGAATGTCGCGTAGGGGAGTATCCGTTTTGGTGGCGGTACTGGCATCGGACGCGCTATAGATATCACGCTCTCCAGTGACGACTAACTCAATCGGCTCATCACCTGTAGCTGATGGTGTCTGTTGCTGTGTCGAGTTCCCTGGTGTACTTGGTTGGGGCTTTTGTGTACTCTGCTGTTGCGCTGTTTGTGCCTCTGTTGCCACGCTGAAGATTAGACCTTCTTCTGGACTGTCAGACAATTCGACAGTTGGTGGTTTCGCCTCACCTGTCACATTTACCCGGATAGTCTTGGCGTCTAAGTTAGTCACCGTTATCTGTGTCACACCCGGTAGAGGTTTGTCCGACTTGAATATGAATGCCTCACCTGTTGGTAGACGCAGTTGAGCAGAGGGAATATCAACAATGAATTTATTGCCCGAACTACGATTGACTAGTTGCAACTTTTGTGCAAGAGAAGTTTGTAAAATCACTTCCACACCTTGTTGAGTGGGATGTGCCTTAACTCCTGTCACCTGAACAACTTCAGTTGGAGGCGCTGTTGGTGTTGGTGACTGTGCTAGCATCGAAGCGCTCTTGGCTGGAAGTGCTATCTCACTGAGTCGCCGAATTTCTGTTATGGGTTTCACAAATCGGGAATTGGTGACTAGAGGTGGTTGAGGAGTAAAGCGATCGCTCTTTTCACTCCATGCAACACTCTTATCAACGGCAATTGATGATTTTTCTTGACTTAGTGCAGGAGTTGTGAACAACGCTACTATCACGCCTGTGAAGAACAGACTGGGACAAAATTCCTTTAATCTCATGATTTCTCCATAACTCCAATGACACCACCAAATCTCTAGTTAATGACTAGCGCTCATCCTTGCATCGGCAGCTATACTGAGGACAAATGGCTGCCATCCAATATTATTTTTTATACCTTTGTTAACACTCTGTTCTGCTTTGTCCAACACGGTTACTCACCGCCCCCACCAAACCGTAAGGTTGGTACTCAACAATTGCGTGGCGCATCAGCGCGAACACTGATTTGTATTCCCTTCTGACTAATGCCGTGATTCATAGTTCAATACGGTTCAGTTAGAGCTAAAAACTGTCCTGAGTGCGCTTTGCCAAGGACTCCACTTTGCTCAAATCGAGCCAGCACCTTGCTCAGAGAAGTCCCCGCGAACTACGGATGCCTGCGACGGGAAACCCGTCTTCTCCCAAAGGGAGACGCTGCGCGAACAGCACTAGCTCCCGTTGAGGTGACTGGCGTGGGAAACCCGCTCACCGCAAATGGCTCCCCAACCTAGAATTATCATTAACTGAACCGTATTGACTTATAGCTACCTTTCTTGTTGACGCCAACATAAGAGATTATTGAAATTTATTTGCATTGAAAAAGCAAGAAGACTGAAACCCCAACAATAAAAATTTACATATGGTTACTAAAATCACGCTGTTTTTTGCTGGCTAGTAGCATTAAATTTTTGAGATTTATCGTCTCGAGTTAATCATGGGCTTTTAACATCCATCCAAAAGTATTAATATATTTTATAATATGTAGATATATATATAATTTTTATCTATCAATAAAGTCTTGCTAAAGACAATTACTTTCAACTAAAGTCTAGATACTAATTAAAAATACTTTCAACAAATTTGGATCATAATTTGCGTGACTAACCAAGAAATCGTGCGGTCTGTTGTCTTTTACAGCAATTTTCACCTAAATGAACCACACGGCTTGTAGGGGCGAACGGCCGTTGCATGTACAACTTTAACACAGAACAGTACAGTCAACTCATATTATTTCAGAACTGTGAGGCGACGAACGGACGGCATAACTT
>CAZZVG010000325.1:0-6643 GCA_964657295.1 Iningainema sp.
AGCAAAGGGAGAAACAACGCTCTTTAGATAAACTAGAGGCACAACTCGCAGCACAGCAAGAAGTGCAAGGAACGCAAGCAAGCAAAGTCATCCTGCAATCGGGAATACCTGGTGTTTGTGGGTTAGTTGTGCAGTTGGGACGTGTGGAACCACGCCATCAACTGGCTTTGGAAACGGCTGCAGGTGGGCGTCTGGGGCATATTGTTGTAGAAGATGATAGCATAGCCGCAGCCGGAATTGAATTACTCAAACAAAAACGTGCGGGACGGGCAACTTTTTTACCCCTAAATAAAATTCACGCTTCCAAATTGACTCAAGATGCAACGCTGCGATACGCCAATGGCTTTGTCAACTATGCTGTAAACTTAATCGAGTGCGATCGCCGTTACCGAGATATATTCACTTACGTTTTTGGTAATACAGTCGTCTTTGAAACTATCACCAGTGCACGCCAGCAGTTGGGACTATATCGCATTGTGACTTTGGAAGGCGAATTGTTAGAAACCAGTGGTGCCATGACAGGTGGCAGCAATACTCAACGTTCGGCATTGCGGTTTGGCACGGGAGAAGCTGCCGAATCTGAAGAAGTTGTCGCCTTGAAAAAACGGTTGGTAGATATTGAGCGAGTTCTAGATCGTTGTAGTGAGGCAATAAGTTCTTTGTCAGCAAGAACAAAACAACTGACGCAAGAACTGACAGAAGCACGACAGGCACGGCGAGAACAACAGTTACAGTTAGAGCAGTTGCTCAAAGAAATTAAGGGATCGACAGAGCAATTAAAAGGAACGCAGTTGCAACTTACCCAAAACAATGAAAAATTTGCAACTGCCCAATCTCGCTTGGAAATTTTGGATCGGGAGTTGCCAGAACTTGAACAGCAATTACAACAATTGCGGCAAGCTTTGACAGAGTTAGAAGAGTCACAGACTCCTTATGAATGGCAACAAATTCAAGCAACGATCAAGGTTCAAGAGCAACAATTGCAACAACGAGAAGCGGAATTAAGGGGATCTGAGCAAAAATTAAAAAATCAAGAAAATCAGCAGCAGCGTTTGCAGGAGAAAATTCAGGAAGGAGAGCAACGTATTCAAGAATACCTCCAACAGCAAATAAAACAGCGAAATCAACTAGAGGAACTGAGACAGCAAGAATCAGCCCTGACGATTGCTGTGGCTGAAACTCGCACGGCTTTAAGTCAGATGGAAGCGAGTTTGGGAGAAGAAAAAAACAAACGCGATGCCACAGAACAGGAATTGCGATCTTATCTGCTGCGTCAGCAACAGTCGGAGTGGGAACTGCAAAAACTGCAAGAAACTCAGCAGAAGCAGCGGGAAGAACTCGCAAGCCGGCTTCCTCAGTTACAAAATATGGCAGCCGAATTGCCAAATCCACTACCAGAAGTGCCAGCAGTGGTAGATTTGGAAGAACTGCAAAAAGAATTGAGATCGCACACCAAACGCCTGCAAGCAATGGAACCAGTGAATATGCTGGCATTGGAACAGTATGAACGGACGCAAAACCGCCTGGAACAACTCACTCAAAAATTAGCGACATTAGAAGCAGAACGTACCGAATTACTCTTGCGGATTGAAAATTTCACCACATTGAGACAACGCGCTTTCCAAGAAGCCTTCGATGCCGTCAATCAAAACTTTCAATCAATTTTTGCTATTCTTTCTGAGGGTGATGGTTACCTGCAACTTGACAACTCTGAAGATCCGTTCAATAGTGGATTGAATTTAGTTGCACATCCTAAAGGTAAACCAGTGCAGCGATTGGCTTCTATGTCTGGAGGAGAAAAATCTCTCACAGCATTAAGTTTTATTTTTGCCCTGCAACGCTATCGACCATCGCCATTTTACGCCTTTGACGAAGTTGATATGTTTTTGGATGGAGCAAACGTGGAACGATTAGCTAAAATGATTAAACAACAGGCGCAACAAGCACAATTTATAGTTGTGAGTTTGCGTCGCCCGATGATAGAATCAGCCGAACGAACGATTGGCGTAACTCAAGCACGTGGAGCTTATACTCAAGTTTTGGGAATAAAGTTGCCATCAGACCAGACGTCTACTTGAGTTTTTGTTAATAATAGTGTATAGATTAACCGGATTAGAGATCAGGACTCAATATAGAATGACCTCTGAACAAATAATTAGACGTTCCGATATTTTAAACACCCAGGTCATCACTGGCGATAATGGCAAGCGGTTGGGAATCGTAAGTCAGGTATGGGTTGATGTTGACCAAAGAGAGGTTGTCGCTCTTAGTTTGCGAGACAACCTGATCTCTGTATCTGGTGTGCCACGCTACATGTATCTCAACAGCGTCAATCAAATGGGTGACGTCATCCTTGTGAGTAACGAGGATGTCATTGAGGATATAGAGGTTGAAGCTTTCAGCAACCTAACTAACTGGGAAGTAATTACAGAAACCGGTGAAGTTTTAGGCAAAGTGCGAGGCTTCAAGTTTCATGGAGAAACAGGTAAAATTACCTCCATCACCATCGCTTCCTTTGGATTGCCGCAGATCCCCGACCAAATTCTCAGTACCTACGAGCTGTCAGTAGAAGAAATTGTCAGCACCGGTCCCAATAGATTAATTGTGTTTGAAGGCGCTGAAGAGCGCGTGAACCAATTAACAGTTGGCATATTGGAACGCTTGGGGATTGGGAAAGCGCCGTGGGATCGCGAGGATAGCGAAGAATACGGCAGTTATACTCCCCGTACTATTCCAGTATCACAACAACTGCCTCCTGGAGTACCGTTGGAGTCGCCAAAACCGAAAACCATTCGCAGATCCGAACCCATAGCACGGGAAGAAGAATGGGACGATGACTACATTGAAGAGCGTCAAGAGCGTAAAGTGATGAAGGCGCAGCAGTATGAGCCTGTACAATACGAAGATGACGAAGAAGAAGAAGATAACTGGAGTGAGGCAACAGGTAAGGATAGATATCAAAAATCGCCTAAATATGAACCTGCTCCTTATAACAACAAGCAATACGATGAAGACGATTATGATGACGACTTACAGAGCGATGCTTGGGCTGATGAGTCACCCAAGCCAGTGAATATTCCCAAGAGGGTGAAGGAAAAACAGCCAGAGTACGAAGAGGAAGGGGGATATTAAGAGGCTGCTGCTCGCTCATGTAGGAGGCAAGGGAGTCCGTTTTCTCAGCCACTCCCTTGTCTCCTGCACGACTCGTCAGAAATTCAAAATATCTAAGGATTCTTCTATCTCTAAATCTAAAATTCTTTCCCGTGCCTTTTTATGTTCCTCTAGCTTACCTTCTTTTCGATAAATGTCTGCTGCTTTTTGAAAGTCATCAATGACTCCCTGTTTGTCTCCTTGGTGATAACGAGCATTCCCTCGGTGATAATAGGCATCGGCATCATTAAGATTTATCCTGAGCACTTGAGTGTAATCCTCAATTGCGCCTTCGTAGTCTGCTAATTCACAACGGGCATTAGCACGGTTATAATAAGCAATGGCATCATTGGGATTAATTGCGATCGCCTGAGTATAGTCTTCAATTGCGCCTTCGCAATCTTCTAAGTCATAACGAGCATTACCACGGTTTTTATAACCAGTCGCATCATGGGGATTCATTTTGAGCGCCAGAATTGCTTTCTGGAAATCTCCTAAATTTAAATGAGGATTTCTACTTGTGGAATAAAAATGTTCATCATTAGGGTTAATTTTTATTGCCTGAGTGTAGTCTTCAATTGCTCCCTGATAATCTCCTAAGTGAGAACGAACATCAGCACGGTTTCTATAAGCAACGGCATCATTAGGATTAATTCTAATTGCCTGAGTGTAATTTGCAATGGCACCTTCGTAGTCTCCTATGTGGTAACGAGCTAAGCCCATTTTTTGGTAAGCTTTGCCATCATAAGGATTCATATTTATTACCTGAGCATAATCTGTAATCGCACCCTCGTAATCTTCTACGTGAGAACGAGCCAAACCACGTTTATAATAAACAGTCAAATCTTTAGGGTTGAGTTGCAATGCTTCGTTGTAGGCTGTAATTGCCGCTTTGTACTGTCCTTTCTCAAAGCATTCATCAGCTAGTTTTACATAAAGCAAATAATCATTCTGTTTAGGGGATAAATAGGGTTTGCTTACATGATTATTAGCTTGTCGAGCGGTCGATTCTAGCTTGATATCGTGTTTATATTGAGATTTTTGCTGAGCATCAGTAGAAGATAGAAACTCTTCGAGATAGCACTGTAAGCCCCCGCCATACAGCAATTGTTCTATGCCAAATGAAATTTTACCAGTTCTCAGCTTAATCATTTGGGTAGGGAGAAAGCCAGCTAAAAAGAGATGATACTTGGGTTGTGCCTCATTCACTTCTTCTTGAATCAAAATGCATACCACAGCTGCATTTTTTTCCACTTCTTCGGAACTCACAGTCCATTTTACTTTATCAATACTACCGTGACGGGATTTTACTTCGATGCCAACTGATGGATCGGAAGATAATGTAAAATCAACTTTGCCATCACCGCCAAATCGTTTTTCATAATCTATTTCCGTCACGAAATCAGCTAGACGTTCTTTGACAACTTCCTCACCTAGTTTTCCTTTCAAGTTGTTGATAAAAACATCACGGACTGGTGAAGTGCGCTTATATTTCTCAGCCATCTGCCAGCAAAAGTCCCGTAGTGATTTTAACCTCTCGCCAGAGATGACCGTTAATTCACTATATTGACCCTCTGTTTCACAGTGAAGCAGACAACCAGATGTTAACCTTTTGATAAAATCCGACTGTAGCGATCGCAGTAAGGTAATCCAGTCCATTGATATTTCTGCGAATCTTTTGTTAGGCTATTTTATAAAAAAATCTAATCGATGTAAACCTTTTTTTCATGAACCCCACCACGCCAGTCACCTACTCCGGGAAAACGCCTCATGCGTGCTGGCTCCCCAACCCCTCCCCGCTCTTTGTGAAGGGAGCTAAAGATTTGTTTGCAAAGAGGAGGCTAAAGAAAGTTATAGAAGCAATGGGTGGGGAACTTGTAATTATAGCGCGGTTTCCGAATGTTGAAGTATGTATTAACCATGTTGCATTAGAGAATAACGATACTATACAGAAATTCAACTGACCAAACAAGGCAAAAGTTAAAAGGCAAAAGAAAGAAAGAAAAAGAAAAAACGGTTTCAAGCCCCCAACTTCGTTTTGGACAAACAAAAAAGATTTTTTAAGGGGATACATAGTGCGAGAAAAAAAAGGTGAGAGTAAAATCCCCTAATTTTAATTATGGGGATTCTCTTTTGACTTTTGACTTTTTAAATGAATGCCTAAAGCAGCTTTGTTACAGCGGTAGTGAATGTTTCATAAGGAGTTACCCCAACAATGGTGTCCATCAGAGTCCCATTTTTATAAATCATGACTACAGGAATACTACGGATGCTCAATCTTTTAGCAAGGCTTTGGTTCTGGTCAAGGTCTACCTTGACAACTAAGGCACGCCCCTCATATTCTTGGGCTAATTTATCTATCAGAGGAGCGATCATCTTACAAGGTCCACACCAAGTTGCCGTAAAGTCAAACACAACTAGTTCGTGGCTGGTCAAAAGTGAATCGAATTCTTGTTCTTGGATATATTCAACTGTTTTCATAGATGCTCCTTTTTTTTGATGAATAATATTGTTATTAGTTAGTACAAAACTTTTTTTTGATGAGCTTTAATCGTGCGATCACTATAAGGGAATAGCAATGCAATACGGGTAATATGCTGGATTAAGTGTAAAATTGGACACTTCCAAAGAATGATGACAATAATTGCTTTCTGGATTTCCGCAACAGGTTTGCCATCACATACTCAATGATGCCACAGGCAAGCCCTTTGGGTGACGCTCGTGCCTCGCTAACGCTACGCTAACACAGTCGCCTAGGTTGGGAAACCCCGAAGTTTGCCCGGAGGGAGACCCTCCTTGCAACTTCTCTCCGCCTGTAGCGCTGCTTCACCGCTGCGTGTCTACGCATTACCTCAAACCTTTTTCCCGCAACAATGCATCAGCCCAAACAGCATCTGCTTCTGACAGTGGTGGAACTGCCTCTTTGTTGTAATCTACTACTAAATCATAACCTGATATGTCATATATTTCATTTAACAACACCTGTAAATCTATCACTGGTTCAGTATCACCAGAACATAACGGTAGGGGCAATGAAGGGATTACATTTTGTAAATTAAAAGCATATAAATCAGCATAAGGCCGCTTATTGCCTCGACAAACTAAAACACGATAGTGGCTCTCAACATTATTTCCCAGAAATGGCATTGAGTTCCCTCTACGCAGTAAATCAATCTCCACTAAATTGGTACGGCTTCCTAAAACTTGCTCGCGCTTTTCCTCATACATTTGCCGTCCTTTTCCTGAACGCTTATTAGTAGGAGAAAGAATTTCAATAGTAGTAATCAATGCCTCTGTTCCTACTTCTCTCACCTCTAAATATCCTTCTTTAATCGTTAAAGGCATGGGAATCGTCACTCTTACAGGTTCTGCTACGGTTGCGGCAACTGCTACATTCAGCATTTTAGAATCTGTTGCCGTCTGCCGACTTTTTACTGTCACATCAGGAATACGGACAAGTAGCGAATTTTCATCATTGGTTTCATACGTTCGT
>CAZZVG010000326.1:0-6636 GCA_964657295.1 Iningainema sp.
AATTGCCACTTTTTAACTTTGGATCATGCATTCTACCTTGGAGATATAAACACATGAGTACTAAAAACTTTGACATTCAACCAGTTGCAGGACGCATTGGTGCTGAAATCGTTGGTGTTGACTTAAGTGCTAACTTAAGTCATGATATTATTAGCGATATCCGCAAGACTCTAGTCCAATACAAAGTCATTTTCTTCCGTCGCCAGCAGCTCGATGCCAACGGGCAGGTTGCTTTTGCTCGCCGATTTGGTGAGGTGACTACGGCTCACCCCACGGTACCGTCGCTTCCAGGACACCCAGAAGTACTTGATCTAGATTATGGTAGAACCGCCACGAGGGCAAATAACTGGCACACCGATGTCACATTCGTAGATCGTCCCCCGCTTGGCTCTATTTTGCGGACGATCACTATTCCTCCTGCTGGAGGTGATACTATCTGGGCAAACACTGTTGCCGCATACCAGGACTTGCCACCCCATCTGCGTAGTCTCGCAGACCAACTCTGGGCTGTGCATAGCAATGCCTATGACTATGCGATCGCCGCAGTCGATCTTCCTGCAGATGTCAAGGCTTACCGAGATGTCTTCACTTCAACCGTGTACGAGACTCTGCATCCGGTTGTCCGCGTTCATCCTGAGTCTGGCGAACGTGGTTTGTTTATCGGTGGTTTTGTTCGCCAAGTTCGCGGACTATCAACAACAGAATCGGATGACATTATCCGACTTTTACAGTCATACGTCACACGTCCTGAGAACACGGTGCGTTGGCGTTGGCAAGTTGGTGATGTGGCGTTTTGGGACAACCGCGCTACTCAACATTATGCGATCGCTGATTACGGCGATCAGCCCCGTCACGTTCAGCGAGTGACGATCTCTGGGGACATTCCAGTCAGTATTGATGGTAAATACAGTGAAGCTATTAAGGGTAACTCTTCTGCCTATACTCCAACCTTAGTAGCAGCTTAATTAGGTATGTAGTTGAGGACAGTTCGGAGGAGGGTTTCCCTCCTTTAAGAATCTGTCCGTGCGCTTTAGCGCTAAAAACGCGAAGACACCAATTGGAGTCACACGATGAGTACAAAAAGACAACTAAGACTGGGTGCATTCTTAATGAGTTCTGGTCATCATGTCGCAGCTTGGCGGCATCCGTCTGCTACTGCTGATGCGGGTTTGAACTTTGAGCATTATCGGCAGATTGCACAGACAGCAGAACGGGGCAAATTTGACATGATTTTCTTTGCTGATGGTGTCGCTGTCCGCGATCGTGGTAAAGGAACTGAAGCTTTGAGCCGAACGGCAGTCGTACACTTTGAACCTCTTACGTTATTGTCAGCTTTGTCTGTAGTGACGGAGCGCATTGGTTTGACCGCAACGGTATCAACTACATACAACGAACCTTTTCACCTCGCCCGCAAGTTTGCGTCGCTAGACTACCTGAGCGGCGGCCGCGCTGGATGGAATCTCGTCACCTCAGCAACTGTTGCTGAGGCAAAAAACTTCAGCCGAGAAAAGCACATGGAGCATACATTGCGCTATGAGCGTGCCAAGGAGTTTGTGGATGTTGTGACAGCGCTTTGGGATAGTTGGGAAGACGATGCGTTCTTACGTGACAAAGAGTCAGGTGTTTATTTCGATCCTGACAAGCTACATGTTCCCAACCATAAAGGCGAGCATTTCTCGGTGCGCGGACCGCTGAATGTCGCTCGTCCAATTCAGGGGTATCCTGTCATTATTCAAGCCGGATCTTCCGATGACGGTCAAGATTTGGCAGCGCAAACGGCAGAGGTGATCTTCACCGCCCAGCAGACGCTTGCAGAAGCTCAAGCTTTCTATTCTGGCGTGAAGGGGAAACTGGCTAAATACGGACGTTCCCCCGAGCATCTTAAAGTTATGCCGGGGGTGTTTCCAGTCATTGGCAGAACTGAACAGGAAGCAAAGGATAAATACGAGCAACTTCAGGAGTTGATCCATCCGCAGGTAGGATTGGGTCTGCTTTCTGGACTGGTGGGTGGATTCGATTTATCCAACTACCCAATAGATGGTCCGGTGCCGATTCTGCCAGACACCGACCTGGCAAAAAGCCGCTTGAAACTTTTGACCGACCTCGCTCAAAGAGAGAATTTGACAATCCGACAACTGTATTTGGCGATCGCCGGCGCACGCGGACATCGAACGATTCTGGGAACGCCAGAACAGATTGCCGATCAACTTGAAGATTGGTTTGTCAACGATGGGGCTGATGGGTTCAACATTATGCCGCCTTATTTGCCAGGTGGGTTGGATGAGTTTGTCGAACTGGTGATCCCCGAACTGCAACGCCGGGGATTGTTCCGGACTGAGTATGAAGGTCGAACTCTTCGCGAGAATCTCGGCTTACCCCGTCCGGCACACAAGTTCCGCAAAGTGGCAACTTCTCCTGAGCCTGTAGCAGTTGGTTCCTCGGCGTAATTTTGCTTGGCGGCGATCGCCTCGATAATTATGATTTTGTACACACATTTTCCCCTTCCCCTCCTAAACTTTTCTGTTGGAGGGGTTTTTATCGTTGAAAGTGCATCTCTTGAGCGCTGATTGAAACCTGGGCAAAATTCGCGGATTTAAGCCGATCGCCTAAATCTATGTGTGGAAATTGTAGCTTACCAACTTTGGGTTATTTGAAAACAACCCAAAAAATGACTTCATCTCCTCTTGCTTTTCACGTCTATTTGTGCAAGATTATAATTTAACAGTCAAAATACGGTAAGTCCATCGGATTACGTAATTTATGAATTGACATCAACGAATTAAATTTATGCCGATCCAAATTGTGCATAGATGCCTTCAATGCAGGGTTTGGTAGCGGCTTACTTGTAGTATACGCAAGTTTTTTGCGATTGTCAGCTGACTAGCAATACTTAAAATCAGTGTAATTGCATAGATAAGGAAGCATTATCAGCACAATACTCATGCAATCCGGCGCTGAATAGTAGTACTCCGTGTCTACAGACATTTACCTTTCTGTAGCAGAATCTCATATTTCACATTGTAAGTGAGGAGAAAATAGAAATGCAATCCAATCCCAATTCCCATCAAGTTTCTCAAAGAGATAATGCTGAAACTGGTACTGCTGATGAAAGTCGTCGGCGCAAATTCATGGGTGGTAGACGCTCATTTCTCGGTCGCACTGGTGTATTAACTGTCACAGGCGTTGTTGCAGGGGTGATGTCTCCTCTGATCTCCTTTAAGAGAAAAGGAGGCATCGTCCAAGCACAGAATGTTCCTGAGAGTAATAGGTTGTTCGACGATGGCGCTTTTGTCCAGAAAGCCTATGACGTGCGTGTCCAAGCAGCGAAACAAGAGCTGGATCTTGGCATTCCGCCCCATCCCACTAACGGTGATGAGGAACGCTACCCCAACAAAATCGCCAGTGACAGCAGGGGATTACCGCATGATGAGCGAGGCGAAGTCAACCTGGATGCCTACAATTCTTTGACAAAAGCACTGGTATCGCTTAATCCGGATGACTTTGAAAATGTGATCTTGGGTGGCGGCAGGAAGCTGATTAGTCCTATAGGACCACTGGCAATCAGCCTCGAAGGACCCAACGCAGATAGCATAGGAAATCCGGTTCCACCAACTCTGGATAGTGCGGAACAGGCTGCTGAAGCAGTTGAACTTTACTGGCATGCTTTACTACGGGATGTACCTTTTGACAAGTTCCATGACAACACTGACGATCCGAAAGTCTTAGCAGCTGTCGAAGACCTCAATAACCTTTCGGCATTCCGGGGACCGAAAAAGAATCGTCAAGTCACCCCCCAAACCCTGTTTCGTGGCAGCGTCATTTATGTCGATAAACGTGACCCCTCAGGCAGAACAACACAATACTTTACTCCACCAGGGGTGACGGAGGGTCCCTACATTTCACAGTTTCTGTTGCGGGAGAGTCCTTTAAACACCCAGGTTATTTCGCCCCTGATTCGTACTGCTCTCCCTGGCAACGAATTCCAGACGACTTTCGACGAATGGTTGCTCATCCAAAATGGAGGCGATTCTGGCAAATCCATTCAGTACGACCCGCAACGCCGTTACGTCTCCACTGTTCGCGATCTAAGTGAGGTAGCACATATCGGTGGGGCTTTGTTCTTTGGAGCCTTGTTGATTCTAAGTGGTATTAACGCACCCTTGAGTCCGACTAATCCCTATAACAACTCAAGAACCCTAACGCCTGGAATCGGCACATTTGCAACAGGGTATTTTCAAACCATACTCCTGTTGGCTCCCTCGCGGGCAATCAGAGCTTCCTACTGGCGGAAGTATTATGTATACCGCCGTCTGCGACCGGAAGCATATGGTGGGCTAGTCCACAACAACCTTGTTAATAAAACTCAATATCCCCTCAATGACCAAGTCTTAAATTCTAAAGCTTTAGCTCAAATCTTTAGCACCTTTGGCACTTATCTAATACCCCAAGCGTACCCGGAAGGGGCACCGACCCATTCATCTTACACTAGTGGTGCTGCCTCTATTGCCGGTGTCCAAGCCACAATATTGAAAGCGGCTTTTGACGAGAACTTTGTCATCCCCAACCCCGTAGTGCCAGATCCCAAGGATCCCACAAAAGTGATTCCCTATAAGGGATCGCCACTGACAGTGGGTGGCGAGTTGAACAAGCTGGCAGCTAACTATGCCATTGGTCGCAGTATTGGCGGTATCCATTGGCGTTCTGATGTCGCAGCTGCCTTGGCTGTGGGAGAAGAGGTTGCCATTGGCATCCTCAGAGATGAAAAGCTGGGGTACGTCGAAAGATTTGACGGCTTCACTTTGACTAAGTTTGACGGTACAAAGATCGTGATTTAGGTGCCGATTGCTAGACGCGACATATATAGGGCTTGGTAATTGGGAAAAAGGACTTCGATCCTCACGATTCGTTGATAATTATCTTCCCCATTACCAGCGCTAACTATATAACTAGCCGCTGATATTATTATGCCTAATCTTCGTTCGTTTTACTCTCGATCGCCGTTTGTGCTTCTAGGCATGGTGTTAACAGTGATGCTCTTTGTGTGCGACATGTTGCGATCGCCTATTGCAAAAAGCACATCAACACTCTTAACATCATTGGACATAGAACTAGCTCAGAGAGTGGGCAAAGAAATCATTGCTGCCTGCCCTGTTGACGCTGATGTTAAAAATTTAGATGCCTACAACTCATGCTCTGAAAAACTTTCCCACCTCGACATCCTTCGCAACACGATGAGCGCACCATTCTTATGGGGTGCGCAAAAAGAGGTTGGTAACTACAACATCAAAGACAGTACCACAACTGCATTTGACCCATTTGTCTGGCGTCGCATTTACCTTGCTACCTTTATGTTCAAAGGTGAACCAAAGGTTGAACAGGTAAACAACCTAATTGTCATTCACCTTCCCACTCAATTCCGCAATCAGCTTGATATTGGAGCTTATCCTTATCCGTTCTGGCACTCATCGAAAAAGTGGGATTCTTACCAGCAAACTACTGAATTACTTCTGTTTGTAGAGCACGAGAAGCTCAAAGGAGGGTTGCGCTCAGCCGTGATTGATCAGACACGTCCGAAGGTCAAGCGTATATGGGACGGTAAGTGGGTTTGGACTGATACTCGTGGTCAGGAGCCATTTGTGTCGCTCTATACTCGTTTATTCTCCCCGTCAAACCCACACATATCCAAAGTTGATACTGCTTATCGTGCCTTCGAGGTCAAGTTACGTGATTATACTTGCTTTGTTTGTCATAAACCCGACAACGTCAGCAAGCAGAATCCTTTATTAATCCTGAGTTATCCCAATCAGGCGCTTACCTTAAGGCATGAAACGGTACGCCAAATCGAAGAAAAACTGATGCCTCCACCGACTGGAATTTTTGACGATCAAGAGCGACAAAAGCTAATTAAACTTGCTAAAGCTTTTGCACAAGCCGGTGACTTGGCTCTTGCTTACGAAGGAGAGAAGATAACTCCTCAAAAAACTGATACCAACAAGCTTGGTTCTAAGAAAAGCGCTCACTTGCCATAGACTTTTATCTATATCTAGTTTTTAAGCTTAACTTGAGGAGGAAGTAAAGATGCCTGAGGCTATATCTGTTGCTTGGCTTTTACTGTTTTTTGGTGACTTCCTTTCTACTTTCTGTTATCACGTACCTGAGCATGTTTTTGGAAACCTCCACGTACAAACGCACCATTCTTGGAAGAGGGACTTCCGCCACTACGCTATCCTCACGTTCAATCCCCTAGTACTTTTAGATGGTATCCTGGGTGCTTTACCATATTTATTAGTAGCAATAGTTTTGTGGTCTTTCTCTCCAATTGGCGTTATCTGTGGACTACTGTTGGGTCAGTTCCATGTATGGTGGAGACATATACTTGTCTTAGAGTGGCAAACTCCAAAGCTAGTGGCTTTTTTGTGCCAAGTTCTATTTATTACAACTCCTGAGAGACACTGGCTACACCATCAAAAAACTAACCTAGCTTACGGTGATATTTTTACATTCTTTGAGCAACCAGCTAAAACTTGGTTGCGTTGGCTACGTCTACTCAGGTTTCATCTCAAGTACTCGCGCCCGCCAGCTAGTACAGCTCCCTTGGAGTAAAAAATTAAAAATTAAAAAAGCTTGAGTTGCAGG
>CAZZVG010000327.1:0-6626 GCA_964657295.1 Iningainema sp.
CAAGCTTTGTCTACTTATCCACGCATCCTACAGGAAGAACCGCGTCGCACACTAATGACTTTAGCTGCTGCGTATTCTCTGTGGCTTTTACCGCGATCGCTTTATCATGAAATTGAAAGTTTGGCGTTAAAAATTACCGGAGCTAATCAGAAGCGTAATATTCTTCAACAACAGTCAGCACTTCAATAGTAAGCCATGAGGCATACCGAACTGTATTACCTTGTTAAGGATTATCTAATAATTTCTTATAGAACAATCCTTCGCTTCCTTTGTGAAAATTGAATATACAGATCCCCGACTTCTCTAAGAAGTCGGGGATCTGTATATTTAAGATGAAAACCTAATTTATGATTTTCATCAAAATTACTTGACGGAATACTATACTGCTGGTAGAGTTTCATTATTTACATGCCTAATAAAGCAATTATAGAGGATCTAGGTGAACGACCTATAAGTTCTTTATAAAAGCGCGATATCCTACACTTTATTATTCTAGTTTGTAAAAATGCGCTTATTAATTGTACAGTATGGCGGTGACTATCGTGAAGTTTTTCAGCGCCTTGCTGAAAGTGGAGTTGAAACCTATCATGCTCAGAAATACCTCATCAATGCTGTAGTTGATATTAGCAAGCAAATTGAAGAGGTTACGTTATTTTGTTGTCGAACCTCAGAGTCTTATAGTGCGGTTCTTCAAGATGGATTGCGAGCTGTTGGGGCGGGACTCGATCCCTACAAACAAAAAACAGAACTTTTAAAATTAATTGCCGAGCAAAATCCTACACATTTAGTTATTCATGCACCGATACCAGCACTTTTTCAATGGGCAATTCAAAACAAAATCCGCACATTAGGACTATTAGCAGATTCATTTTCTACCAAAGGTTTACGTCAGCAAGTACGGAATTACTTCTTAGCTCGCTTACTTAACAACAAGCATATTGACTTAATTGGGAATCATGGTATTAATGCCAGCTTATCACTTCAAAAAATAGGAGTTAATCCTAATAAAATTATCCCTTGGGACTGGCCTCATTTTATCACCCCTGATTTTTTTCCACCTAAAAACTTACCGGACAATAAAAATCCTCTAAATTTAATCTATGTTGGTTCGGTGGAAGAAAGGAAAGGAGTTGGCGACATTATTAGAGCAGTCGCGAAGCTCAAAAACTTACCAGTCAATCTACAAGTGGTAGGTAAGGGTGAAATTGATTATTTTATTCAGCAAGCTAAACAATTAAATATTGAAGATTGTGTGAACTTCTTGGGATTAGTACCACATCATCAAATAATAGATTTAATGCGAGAGGCAAATATTGTTATAGTTCCCAGCAGGCACGAATACCCAGAAGGATTTCCTTTGACAATTTATGAGGCTTTTTGTTCTCGAACTCCGCTTGTTGCCTCAGATCACCCAATGTTTAAGGGCAACTTACAACACGGTGTTAATGCCATGACTTTCCCTGCTGGCGACTCGACAGCTTTGGCTGCCTGTATCGAGAAACTTCTTTTAGATCCAAAGCTTTACTACAGTCTTTCGGAAGCTTCTAATGATGCTTGGAAGCGATTGCAAATTCCTGTAAAGTGGGCAGAATTGGTGAAGCGTTGGCTTTATAACTCACCAGAAGATCAGCATTGGCTATCCGAGCATAGACTTGCTTCAGGAATCTACAATTCTAAGTTTACTTGCTAGAAGAAGTTTGGTTACAATTATGCAAAAAAAAACGTTAGAAACGGCTGAAAAATGGTTTGCAGTTATCGGGTTAACGTTTTTCACCAGAGCCTTTGACTTAGGGTCAAATATACTTGCAGCTCCATTGCTTCCTGGTGTGCTCACCACAGCACTTAGATATGGTGTTTGGCTGGGATCACTATTTTTAGTTTGCCTCAACTGGAAAAATGCTATACGCACCGCCAGTCGAGAAAAATTACTCTGGGTACTGACACTAATAATCTTACTATCATTTATTTGGTCTGATTTTCCCTTAGATATTTTCAAAAATAATCGTGAAGTCTGGCAAATGACCTCGTTTGGCTTATATTTCGCGACTCGATTCAGCCAAAAAGAGCAACTCAAACTCATGGTGTGGACGTTTAGTCTAGGAGCTTTTGCAAGTATCTTTTTCGCTCTAGCCATGCCGACTCTTGCCATACATCAGGACGATCATCCAGGAGCTTGGAGAGGAGTCTATGACTATAAGAATACCTTTGGCAGCATGATGATTATCGGCTCATTAGCACTTTATTTACTACCCGTTCAAACCCCACGACAAAAACTCTACAGGTGGGCAGGTATTATTCTACTGTTGTGTATGATGTTGCTTTCTACTTCAAAAACTTCTCTAGTCATCTATTTCCTTCTTGTCTTGATTTTAGGTTTTTATGGTAAGTTTCGGTGGCAAGGAAGGGCAACTGTGGTCATTTTAGACCTGGCAATTCTTATTTTGGCTTGTATCGCGACATTAGTCATCGGTAACTGGGTAGCTCTATTAACAGGTTTGGGAAAAGACCCTACTTTAACCGGAAGAACGATATTATGGAGCATTATTCTGATGAGGCTTGGGGAAAGACCTTTGTTGGGTTATGGTCGTGGTGCATTTTGGTCACCACAAGCTCCGTATGCACAAGAAGCGGGTCGAGCAGTTTCCGCCGGTTTCGTCGCACCTCACTCTCATAATGGTTTTATTGATATCGCACTGGATACAGGTTATATCGGTTTATTACTTTTTTTAATTATTTATTTCCGAGCCTTTTTTCTAGCACTGAAACGAGCTTACGCAACTCAAAACTCAGAAAACCTTTGGCCTCTAGCATTCCTGATGTTCTTAGCAATGAATAACGTCACAGAAAGTTACCTTCTCCGTCTATCTAATATATATTGGGTTCTATTCTTAATTGTTGTTCTCTCAGTTAACCCAAAACCTCCAGTCACTAAGCAAATAGGGTGACGACTCCACACACTGTACCCTTCGGTTACAGTTTGGGCTTCTTAAGAAATTAAGAAGCACGTCATTAGCCTCAGTTGCCCGTTATGCAAGGGTTACTACGTTTTTTGAGAATGTATAGGCACTCCAGGATGTAGGGTTAGCAACCCGTTTCCTAGTCTTGGACACTGCGGAATGTGGGCTAGATGGATTAAATCTTACCCTAGCTCGGATAGTGTCACTTTGTTTCCAACTTGATTGCTGATCAGGCAAGTCCGCTTGTCAATAGGGTTTGAGACGCGCTAACCCTGGGGGCATCGAACCCCCTTGTTTGACCCCGGCAACCTCACCCACCGCATGGCGGATGGGGAATTTCGCGGAACTGCGTTAAAGTAATTGCTGTGACGATTAGTTAACGACCTCCGGCAGTAGAAATATCTCTGGGAGGAGAAAAAACGTCAATCGCTTTAGTCTCTCCAATTGCTTTGAAGGAATGAACTTCTCCTGGAGGAATGACATAAGAATCTCCCTGTTTAACCAGAAATGTTTGACCATTAATCTCGAGTTCAAGAGATCCTTGGAGCACGTAACCAAATTGTTCCTGAGGATGACTATGCGCTGGGATAATAGAGTTATCAGGTAGATTCCAATGGATAGCATTTAGGTTTTGACCATTGCCAATCACTTGTAGGAGAATTCCTTGGCCTATATCTACTTTTTGGATTTTGTTATTGTCATTAACAATTGTTCCACTAGGTTCTACTTTATTGTAGATGTTGGACATTAATTACCTCCACAAATGTCATTCCCAAACGTAAGGATTCATGTCAACATCTTTACACCATCTACCCAGTTATTGAGGATTGTTCACTGTTAGTTGCTGTTGCGATAACAGCAGATTGGCTAGATGCAGCTAGGTAGATACCTAGCAAAATTACAGCAAAAGCTACCCAATTAGAAAAACTGATTGTTTCTGAGAAGATTGCCCAAGCTTCGATTGAGCTAAGAACTGGATCGAGTAGAGTGGTGATTGCAACGAACCCAGAGGACAACCTATTAAGGCTATATGCAATTAATCCTTGACCTAAAATTTGGCATATGAGAGCTAAAAAAATGACAAAAAACCATCCACTGACCGAATGGGGAAAAAATCTATCGTTGGAAAACAAAAGGATGGGGATGATGATTAGGGCCGCGCTCATAGAACCCCATAGCAGAATCGTTGTGGTAGCCAATTTGGTTCGTAATTGTTCTACGATCAACAAGTACATGGCAGTGCAAACTGCCGAGAGTATGCCAGCTAAGTCTCCTTGGATTTTGCCAGTAGCAATTTGCAGATCCTCTAGTCCAATGGCGGTTACTCCTCCAACAGCAACAATCATTCCAATCAGGTATCTACGATCAAAGCTCCGACCGAACAACAGCCACGCCCACAAACTAGTAAACAGGGGGGTGAGATTATGTAGGACAGTTGAGATGGCAACGCTTGTTTGAGTTAGTGACCAGGCCCATAAGAGTTGGGCAGCTGCAAAAAAAGCTCCATATCCTCCCAGCAATAGCCACAAATCTTGACTGATGTAGGACTGAGGTTCTATAGCTTTGTCTTGGGAAAGTTGGCGATGTACAGTATTGAGTCCCTTCCACAGCCCTAAGACCATAGTAGCGATCCAAAAGCGATTAAATATGGTGACATTGGGGCTGAGTTCGTATTCGCTTAGTTTGATAAAGCTGGGAGCGAAAGATATGGCAATTAAACTGATGAATAATGAAACACTCGCTCCTAGTGCTGATGTTCTATTTAACTGTTGTTGTGGTTGTTCCATAACCTCACAAGAATCTTGCCATAAAGTTATTAAAATCAAACTCCTCCCTTCTGCACTCTACCGTCCCTAGGGCTAGTTAATGTCAGTAGACCGAAAAGTTTTCTAGAAGACTTACCAGTCATTCATTTGAGCGAGGACAACCCATCCGCCGAAATCCTTCTGTAATCCGCCTTGTGAGCAATAGAATCGTGGACCCTCTCGAGTGCGATTGCGCAGAGCGCAGTGCCCCTTGGGCAATCGCCTTTGAACGCTCTGAGCCATTTCCAAAACGTTGCCCCAAACTCTCATTCTTGCGTTGGCTAATAAAAGTTTTCGATCTCCTGAATGTTGTTAAGGTAAAGGTCACAACAATAAAAGCTAAGGTTGCTGAACTTCTTGCTCAACTGACATCTGACGTGACTGCTTCTCTGACAGGCTATGATTTCATTTTGAATGCCCTATCTGTCGCAAACATTTTTTGAATTGGTATTACTAATTATTCATAAACAGCGTTTTTCTCAAAAAGATCTCCATGATGTTTTTCTTGCCAAGGATTAATATTAATAACGAAAATATCCCGATAACCTAGCTCATCTTCAGGACTGATATCGGTGGTGTAATGGAGCATTTTTGTATCGTCGAAGACAATACCTTCTAAATTATTGAGTGTTATCTTGAAGAAGGGTAATGTTGATTTTTGATTTGGAAAAAGCTGAGTTTCACCATCTGTGATTTTATGTCGCTGCATTACAAGAATTGCTCCAAAACTATGTCCGTCACGATGCAATCCCTCAGGGACAGAGCTAACTTGTTTACCCGAATCACATAACGTCCGCCACTGGTGAACATCAACATGCCAAGTTTCATCTTTTGATAAAGATAATGAATTAACAACAATGTCTACATAAATCAAAGGTGAAATAATTAATTCTTCAAAATTCCTTAGAATCCCACCTACATATGTGTTAAACATTTTAGACTGAATGTGTGGACGTTTTGGCAGAGTTGTTAAGTCCCATCCTGAAATTTTAAAGTCCATCTGGTATTGAGAAAATCGACGAAAACGTCCTGAGCAATAAGGATCGGGAGGTAAATTAGAAAATGAAGATGTCACCTCTTCATTCGGTTCAGGAAGTTTCAACAATTTATATCCGTTAGAACTCAAACTCATATCTACTTTCTCTCCTATTAATTACTGTTATATTTTGTGACATACAAAGGCGACTCTATTTGCTCCACACCTTGTCAACTCAGCAGTATGAATAAATGAATGATTATTACGCCATTCATTAAATGCTCCTTGAACTCCTTTTTTGGGATGTCCTTTATATCTGAAATAATCATCTAGAATAATAACGGTCCCATCATGAATCATATCCGTTATGAAGGTAAGTATTTGGTCTGCTGATTCTTTGAGGTCGCAGTCAATAAAAATTAAAGCGGCCTTATCAATAGACAGACTTTCTTTTGTGTTTTGATTTAAAGTATCTTCAAACCATCCAGAAACAGGCACTACATTAGATAAATCAACGCCTTGATTTTTCTGATTAGTAAGAAACTCATCTTTGCTAGCTTTGTATGTTCCTGAAGCAAAATGTATTGGAGTATCTTGAATTTGAGAAGATGGGAGTCCTTCAAAAGAATCGAAAGCGAAAAAACGCTTTTTTTTCAGAAAGTCTTCATCATAATTAATTTGTACTTTCTGAATATTACCAACTTCTTGTAAGGAATGAGAAAATACATTCTAATAATGATAATCACTAAGAGGTGGGTGAGGAAGAGCAGAGCTTAGCTCTGCTCTTCCTCACTTTAATTTGATTATTATTATCAATGACGAGCAAAAAATCCAATTTTGTAGGGCGATCGCCAATCTTAAATGGAAGGATTTCAGGATAAATCGGTT
>CAZZVG010000328.1:0-6623 GCA_964657295.1 Iningainema sp.
CTTACCGAAATCCTCTGTCCAATAGGAATTGTAATTAACATTACCAGTGTCATTGGCGAGATTGTAGTAACCGATACCAATATCATGATAATTGGCATTGAGAATGTTGGCACGATGTCCGGGGCTGTTCATCCATCCTTGAACAACTTGTTCGGGTGTAGTATAGCCTGCAGCAATATTTTCCCCAACATCGGAATATTGATAGCCTGCAGATTTGGCGCGATCTCCAGGTGAGGAATTATCTAATCCGGTGTGACTAAAATAATCATGTACTGCCATGTCTTGACTATGAGCTTGGGCAATGTTTGCTAACTTCAGATTCACCTGTAGCGGTTGCAACCCATTTTCAAGACGCTGCTGGTTTGTCAAATCGACAACACGCTGTATAAAAGAGTTATCAGTTGTTGTCTGCGTGGTAGATTCAGGAGTCGCAGGTTGAGGCAACAAACGCCCAGTTGTGGTAGATGAGTTCCAAGCATCAACAATGTGTTTATTGTTTAAGCCAGTTAAGTGGTCATTATTATTGCTATCCGGCTTGAACGATGGCGATTGGTATTGGTGATGGAAGTTAGCTAAACCATTCTTAGAAGTGCCATCACTAGAAAAATTTGCACCAAGTTCATTCAAACCATACTGTAGAGAGTTTAATCCTGTTTGTGCATTTTTTAGTCCTTGGATATCAGGATCAGCACTTTGGTCAAAATTAGCGTCAAACAAATTTGTGGGCATAGGTCACGTTTTCAGAGTTACTAGATAATTTAATATGCCCCTGATAACTCTAGGTATTCCCTATGCCATTACGGCTAACAACCACAAAGATGGTGATCTCTACGGTTGACTCTAAGCACAAGTAAATTGGGAACACAGATACTTATTGTATCAAAAGAAATAGTCGATTGTCCCAGACCAGAAAAATTTGCCAATCTCTCGCTTTATTCTTCAAGTCGTCTGGATAGCTGAACTAGTCAGAATATCTCTTACCTGAGTAGGGGTTAGGCTAGGATTGGCACTGAGCATGAGGGCAACAATACCACTTATAAAGGGGGTTGCTGTTGATGTACCGGAGTAACAAGTATAATCATTGCCTGGAATTGTGGAGTAAACGTTGACTCCTGGCGCTGTGACGTAGGCGATGGGATCAGAACCAGCGTAGTTGGAGAAGTTAGCAATGTTTTTGTTATTATCAACTGCGCCAACAGCAAGTCCGAAGTTTTTGGCATAGCGTGCTGGATAGTCTGGTGTTGAGCCACTTTCATTGCCAGCTGCCATAACGACAATGACCCCTTTACTACTAGCATATTGAATGGCAGACTGTAAAGAATCGGTGGTATAATTACCACCTAAACTTAAGTTAATGACATTAGCGCCGTGATTGACAGCATAGTAAATGCCATTAACTATAGAGGTATAATAGCCATTACCATTGTTATCAAGGACTTTGACCGGCATAATTTTGGCATCGTAAGCAACACCAGTCACACCAAAGCCATTATTCTCCGCAGCGATCGTGCCAGAGACAAGGGTGCCATGACTATCTCCGTCTAGGACGTTATTGTTATTGTCCGCAAAGTTCCAGCCGTGAACATCATCAATATAGCCATCGCCATCATCATCTTTACCGTTGCCAGCAATTTCATTGGGATTTGTCCAGATATTATCCTTTAAGTCTGCATGGTTATAGTCAATCCCAGAATCCAGAACGGCAACGATAATACCCTTACCTGTATATCCTCTTGCCCAAGCTTCCGGAACATGGGTTAGATCATTGCCCCAATTGTCACCTCCTAAATTGGCAACATTTGCAAATCCAGATTGTCCTATCGCTCTTGCGACTGCTACTCCCGCATCTACTAAACCGTATCCATCAGTTGATTTAAAAACAGGAGTTGGTGAGGGTGTTGGGGTATCAGATACCGTTAAGTTGTCATTAGTATTAACTCCACTCTTAGAGTGAACGTAAATGTAGTAAGTCCCAGAATTTAAGGGGAGATTAATTGTTTCGGATGTAGTGTTTTTATACTGACCTGTAGTAATACTATTGCCATTACCATCAAGCAGTTGAACATCAGCATTACCGTCTAAAGTGAGGCTAAAGTTGCTAATGTTACCAACAGTGAAGCGGTAGTAGTTGTTGGCATTGCTACCTACATAGACTTTGAAACTGCGGCTACCATAGAGGATACCAAGACTACCTGATGTTGGTACAGAAATTTGTGCTGATGGGCTACTACGACGACCTTCTCGAAAGCCATAAATCTCAAAATGTTGCTCAGCCTGTTGATTATTATAATGTGCGGCGCTGAGGTCAGAATTATTATCGAGGTAGTATTTAACATTGAATGATTCTGACGAAGCTCGTCCTTCATTCAAACCATAATCTTCAAAATGTTCTAAGAGTTGAGTGTTAGATAGCCCTACTTGAGACAAGTCGGAATAAGCATTACGGTAGTAATTACTATCAAAAGAAACAGAAAATCTGCGTCCTTCGGCGACACCATTGCTTGCTAAATGCCTGAGGAGTTGGAGATTGTTCCAACCCATTTTCGCTAGATCGAGATTAGCCGCAGCATACAAATTGAGATCGACAAACCCACTAAAGCGACGTCCCTCAGATAAACCGTAAGTTTCTAGGTGTTCTAATGCTTTGTTATTGTTTAAGCTTGCTAAATCATTGTTCGCACTTCGATAGAAGTTGAGATCCACAAGAGGCGAAAAACGGCGTCCTTCAGCTACACCGTAGCTTTGCAAATGCTGAAACAGTTGCTCATTGTTATAGCTGGCTAAATCACTGTTGTGGTGTTGATAAAAGTTCAAGTCAACAAAAGGTGAAAATTTTCGTCCTTCTCGCACACCATTGTTAGTCAGATGCTCGTAAGCTTGGCGATTACTGAAGTTAGCTAAGTCACTATTACTGGCACGATAATAATTCAGATCGACCAATGGAGAGAAAGAGCGACCTTCATTCAGACCATAATTTTGAAAGTGCGATAATGCTTGTGCATCACTCAAGCCTCGTAAATCAGAGTTGGCTGCACGGTAAAAATTGGCGTCAAAAACGCTTAAGGTCATGATTTATATCAGGGTGTAAATGCGATAAGGAGAACCGCTAGAATTGATTTTTTGAGCGTTACATAAAGTGCGATCGCCACTAGTAGTCTGTCAACCTAAAATTGACGGGTTAGGGCAAGCAGTCTTAGGCACGGGAAGCAGGGGAAGCAGGGGAGGGAAAGAGAATTTTCTTGCTGCTGTTAACCCGGCAAAGTTGACTTGATGGACTACTAAATGCAGTTAGCTAAGCTGATAACGACAGAGTATAATTAGTGTTCTGGCTTGAGTAGTAGGTGTAGACGTGAATGGAGTAGGTCCCCGCTCCTAAAGTTTTGTTAATAGAGCCATTGCCGTACTGACTGCCAGAGGTACTACCTAAATTTTCACCATAGTCTATCTGACCGTTGCCATTGTTATCGTAAATCAAGTCCGCGTAAGCAGAATCAGTCAAACCAGTCAAGGAAAGTTTGAAATTACTGGTTTGAGCCAAGGTGAAGCGATAGTAGTCGTCACGATCTGTACTGCCCACAAAGTCTTTATAATTGCTGGTACCGCTTAAAGTCCCAACATTAAGAGCCGTATTCAAGCTGTTGCCCGGATCTGTTGGTGTTGTGGATGGGCTACGAGTTGCTGACAGTCCCAAGGTATAGTTAGTGTTTTGGCTAGAGTTGTTGGTGTAGACACGAATGAAGTAATTACCTGCTCCTAAAGTCTTGGTGATTGAGCCATTGCCGTACTGACTGCCAGAGCTACTGTCCAAGCTTTCACCATAGTCTATCTGACCATCGCCATTGCTGTCGTAAATCAATTGCACGTTTGCAGAATCAGTTAGATTACTCAAGGATAGATTGAAATTACTGGTTTGAGCCAAGCTGAAGCGGTAGTAGTCGTTGCGATCAGTCGTACCGACAAAGTCTGTGAAACTGCGGTTATTGCTTACGCTTCCAACGTCAAGAGCAGTATTCAAGCTATTGCCTGGATCTTTTGGTGTTGTGGGTGTGCTGGCAGTTGCTGAGACTCCCAAGGTGTAGTTAGTGTTTTGGCTGGAGTAATAGGTGTAGACACGAATGAAGTAAGTACCTGCGCCTAAAGTCTTGGTGATTGAGCCATTGCCGTACTGACTGCCAGAGGTAGTGTTCAAAGTTTCATTATTATCTATCTGACCATTGCCATTGCTGTCGTAAATCAATTCCGCATATGCAGAATCAGTTAGACCAGTCAAGGATAGATTAAAATTACTGGTTTGTAATAAAGTAAAACGGTAGTCATCCTCGCGATCAGTAGTACCTACAAATTGGTTGGTGATATTGCGGCTACTATTGAGAAAGCCTAAGTTAAAAGCAGTGCCAAGAGTGTTATCGTCACGATTTGCTGGGGGATTTGGGCTTGGTGGCGCACCCTGACGTCCTTCTCGAAAGCCGTAAATTTCAAAGTGTTGCTCAGCCTGCTGGTTGCTATATTGTGCGGCTTTGAGGTCAGAATTGTTATCAAGGTAGTACTTGACATTGAATGCTTCTGATGAAGCACGTCCTTCACTCAAACCATAGTTTTCAAAATGTTCCAACAGTTGAGTGTTGTTTAAATGTGCTGCTGCTAAGTCGGCATAGCTATTACGATAGTAATTGCTATCAAAAGAAATTGAGAACCTACGTCCTTCAGCAACACCGTAGCCTGCCAAGTGTTCTAATAGTTGATTATTATCCAAACCTGCGGCAGATAAGTCAGGATTAGCAGCCTGATAGAGATTTAGATCGACAAACGGTGAAAAGCGTCGTCCCTCTCCCAGACCATATATTTCTAAGTGCTGTAATGCTTGGTTGTTGTTTAGCTTTGATAAATCGCCATTTATACCACGATAGAAGTTTAGGTCAACAAGGGGCGAAAACTGTCGTCCTTCACCTACACCAAAGTTTCGCAGATGTTCAAATAGTTGCTCGTTGTTCAAGCTTGCTAAGTCGCGATTATTAGTGCGATAGAAGTCTTCATCAAACAAAGGTGAAAATTTGCGTCCTTCAGCGATACCATACTTGGAGAGATGGTCATATGCTTGGCTGTTATTAAGGCTAGCCAAATCACTATTACTAGCGCGATAAAAATTGAGATCGACATATGGAGAGAAGCTGCGGCCTTCCTGAAGACCATAGTTCTGAAAGTGTGACAAAGCTTGTGTATCATTGAAGCCTCGCAGGTCAGAGTTCGCTGCGCGGTAGAAATTTGCATCAAATAGATTTACTGACATAATTCAAGTCTGAATCGTGACTAACATCCTTAAGGTTATTGTTAGTATTCCCGACTTGCGGAGGATTATATACAAACTTAGAAGGTTTTATAGGATCAAAAATATACTGATTTAGACTTGTTAGTATTCCCTGTTTTTAGGGTATTATAATTTATCAAACTCAGAAGGTTTTTACAGTATAAAAAATCTACTTGTTTAGACAATTACAAAAAAAGAGATTTCTACCCTAGTAAAAATCTCCTCTAGTCAATTTCCTAGGTGTAGACTCACTCATAAAGTCTAATTTTTGGCAGTAAAATTACTTAAACGCAATTTGTAGCTACTATTAAACAAAAATCAACAATCTGGAAAAATTGCTGTCACAACTGTGGTACCTTACGATCGCCAACACGAATGAGAGCGAATAGAATGAGTAAAGCAATTCTGCTCATCGGCAGCAATGGTCAAGTAGGCAAGGAACTACAGCAAATCCTTCAACCCTACGGTGATCTGATTGCAGTTGCACGCCCGACTATAGATCTCGCACAACCCGACACTCTCCGAAGGGTCATTCGAGAACACCATCCTCAAATCATCATCAACGCTGCTGCTTACACTGCTGTTGATAAAGCTGAAAACGAACCAGAACTAGCAAAAGCGATTAATGGTACTGCCCCGAGAATTATTGCAGAAGTTGCTGAAAAATCAGGGGCTTTCCTGATTCATATTTCTACTGATTACGTTTTTGATGGCAACAGCAGTCGCCCCTACCAAGAAACCGATTCAACCAACCCTTTAAGTGTCTACGGTGCAACCAAACTTGTCGGAGAACAAGCAATTCACAACTCTTCTGCCCATCACTTCATCCTTCGCACCGCCTGGGTTTATGGTACGTTTGGCAAAAGTAACTTCGTCAAAACGATGTTGCGACTAGGGGCAGAAAGGGAAGAAATTCGCGTCGTTGCCGATCAAATTGGGAGTCCGACTTGGGCAAAAGATATTGCAGTGGCGATCGCCCAGATTCTTCCCCAGATCAGCCCTGAAATTGCCGGAATTTACCATTATACTAACAGTGGTGTTGCTAGCTGGTACGATTTTGCCATCACTATCTTTGAAGAAGCTCAATATCTGGGGTTTCCCTTAAAAGTCCAACGCATTATCCCCATCACCACCGACCAATATCCCACCCCTGCCCGTCGCCCCAGCTATTCTGTCCTTTCTTGTGCCAAAATATCTACAGTTTTGGGAAATCATCCACCCCATTGGCGACAAGCATTAAGGCAAATGTTAAAAGAATGGTTAATGAGTAATCAAGGAGTATTGACTAACAACAAACAACTAACAACTAACAAATAAA
>CAZZVG010000329.1:0-6623 GCA_964657295.1 Iningainema sp.
AATAAAACCGGTTTAAGTGCCGCAAGTTTCAAGGCGTCATGGTTGAAATAAGCGAGCAGATTCATTTATGGGGATTCTCTTTTGACTTTTTACTTTTATCTTTTTACTTTTTAAATGCAACTGGCTCCTCCCGACTCGCCAAATTAAAACTTGGTTGGAGTTGTTGTGACTGGTATTGGTCTAGTTTGCTCTTTAGGTGAAAGCCTAGAACAAAGTTGGCAACAGTTAATAGCAAGTTACTCTGGAATTAAGTTTTATCAACCGTTCCTAGAACTAGAACCACGTCCGCTTGGGTTAATTGGGATTCAACCAGCACGAGTGAGAATGCTAACTCAACAGGTTGTTTCATCTGCTTTGCTCGACGCGGGTTTAGTTCCTCCTTTGCCAAACTGTGGAGTCGTCATTGGCTCGAGTCGCAGTCATCAGGCATCTTGGGAAGAAATGGCACGGCAGAGGCAAAATGTGGAGATGCGTTGCTGCAAAAACACGGACAATTTCTCAGATTGGTTAGAAACCTTACCGCACATGAACGCGATCGCAGCTGCACGACAAATCGGTGCGACTGGGGTAGTGTTAGCACCGATGGCAGCTTGTGCAACGGGAATTTGGGCGATCGCTCAAGCTGTTTTACTAGTCCAAAGCGGGCAATGCCAACAAGTGATGGCTGGTGCAGTGGAAGCACCAATTACACCTCTCTCGCTTACTGGCTTTCAGCAGATGGGAGCATTAGCGAAAACAGGGGCTTATCCTTTTGACAAACGAAGGGAAGGCTTGGTGTTGGGAGAAGGTGCGGCTGTCTTTGTCTTGGAATCCGCAGAATCGGCAAAGCAGCGTCAGGCGAAGGTGTACGGTCAAATTCTTGGTTGTGGATTGACAGCAGACGCATATCATGTTATGGCACTAGAGCCGGAGGGGAGAAGTGCGATCGCTGCCGTGAAACAATGTCTGGAGCGCAGTCACCTGAACAAGAGTGATATTGACTACATTCACGCTCATGGTACGGGCACTCTCCAAAATGACCGTGTGGAGAGTTCAGTGATTCAAAAATTATTTCCCCAACCTGTAGCAGTCAGTTCTACCAAAGGGGCTACGGGTCATACGCTAGGAGCATCAGGAGCTTTAGGTATAGCCTTTACTCTCATGGCATTAAAGCATCAAATATTACCACCATGCGTGGGATTAAAGCAACCAGAATTTGATTTAGATTTAGTGAAGACAGCTCGAGAAAGTCAAATCCAACATGCATTGTGTTTTAGTTTTGGATTTGGAGGTCAAAATGCAGTGGTAGCGTTAAGTCAACATTAATTTATATTAAGCAAAGCTTTACTTGTATTAACATTGTGTTTTTAGCGATCACATACCCTATACCCTTGAACGCTAAAAATCGGTATGATATATAAAGGTATAAAAGTCCATAAAACTTAAAAATTGTTTATCAATGCTCATACCCTCCTCTGGCTTGTCCAAGGTCAAAGACTCAGTAAAGGAAAAAATATTTTTCGGTAATGAACCGACAACCGATTTAATAGCAATCCTTACCGTCTACCTTGTCCAAGGAATTTTAGGATTGACACGTCTAGCTATGAGCTTTTTCCTCAAAGATGAACTGGGGCTGACTCCGGCTCAAGTTGCAGCATTCGTGGGGATAGGCGTTCTACCTTGGACGATCAAGCCACTGTTTGGGTTCATTTCTGATGGCTTGCCTATATTTGGCTACCGACGACGTCCATACTTAGTATTGTCTGGGATATTGGGAGCAATTTCCTGGGTAAGTATGGCAACAATAGTTCACACACCTTCAGTAGCCGCATTAGTACTGATACTGACTTCCCTTTCTAGTGCCGTGAGTGATGTGATTGCTGACTCACTGGTTGTCGAACGGGCAAGAGGAGAATCTCAAGCTAAAGCAGGTTCTCTTCAATCACTTTGTTGGGGTACTGTAGCCTTCGGAGGATTGATCACGGCTTACCTGAGCGGTATACTTCTACAATATTTCACCACCAAGACTGTATTTTTGCTGACTGCCTTATTCCCTTTGATAGTCTCAGCAGTGGCTTGGTTGATTCCTGAATCACCAGTAGATCAAACTGTTGAAAATAACTCCAAGAGCTTCTCAACAGTCAAGCATCAGATCAGGCAACTACGTAAAGCCGTTACCCAAAAATCTATTTGGCTACCGACAGCATTTCTCTTCATCTGGCTTGCTACGCCAAACGCTGAATCAGCATTTTTCTTCTTCACAACGAACGAACTGCACTTTGAACCTGAATTTTTGGGGCGAGTGCGTTTGGTAACAAGTTTAGCTTCTATCATCGGTATTTGGATTTTTCAACGTTTTCTTAAAACTGTTTCCTTTCGGATAATTTTTGGGTGGTGTGCTGTCATCTCCGCAGTATTGGGCATGACAATGCTGGTGCTAGTAACTCATGCAAATCGGACTCTTGGTATAGATGATCATTGGTTTAGTATTGGCGATAGTCTTATTCTCACTGTCATGGGGGAAATTGCCTTCATGCCTGTGTTGGTTCTAGCAGCAAGGCTTTGTCCTCCTGGAGTGGAAGCAACATTGTTTGCCCTTATAATGTCAGTGCGGAACTTGGCAGGACTTGTTTCCTACGAACTAGGAGCATTGCTAATGCATTGGTTGGGAATTACAGAAACCAACTTTAATGCTATGTGGTTATTGGTTATCATTACGAACCTGAGCAAACTGCTACCATTGGTATTTCTCAATTGGCTTCCCACGACAGATTCCCAGAACCAGGCACTAACAGTAGTATCAGAAGAAGATGGCAAACAATTAGCGATTAGCAGTTAGGGATTAGCAAAATTTAAAATTTACATCCAGTGGCTATGCAGAGTTTTCAACTTTACGAACGCGCCTCGACAGTTCCAGAAAAATCTTACACTCGTGGAGATTGGCGGACAGGATATGAATCCTTAAAACAAGAGTTTGATTATAGGATTGATGATGTAGAAGGACAAATTCCTTCAGAACTACAGGGTACATTGTTTAGAAATGGCCCTGGTTTGCTAGATGTCAATGGTCAAAGAATTCATCATCCCTTTGATGGAGATGGTATGATTAGCCGCATCACCTTCTCCAATGGTCATGCCCATTTTCGCAACCGTTTTATCCGCACCGCCGCTTATCTAGAAGAACAAAAAGCTGGCAAAATTCTTTATCGCGGTGTTTTCGGTACACAAAAATCAGGTGGTTGGTTAGCTAATGCCTTCGACTTTAAACTGAAAAATATTGCTAACACCAATGTTATCTATTGGGGTGGTAAACTGCTAGCATTATGGGAAGCAGCTGACCCTCATCGCCTTGACCCATACACGTTGGAAACTTTGGGAAAAGAACACTTCAACAGTGTTTTGTCAGAAGGTGAAGCTTTTGCCGCACATCCACGCTTTGATCCTAGTTGTGCTGCGGATGACGGAGCTCCTTGCATGGTCAACTTTTCCATCAAGCCCGGACGATCCAGTACAATTACTATTTTCGAGATCGATCTGACAGGTAAAGTAGTACGGAAGCACGCTCACAGTGTTCCTGGTTTTACCTTCATCCACGATTTTGCCATCACCCCTAATTACTGCATATTCTTCCAAAATTCCATCGCCTTTAATCCCATACCTTTTACGTTGGGATTGCGCGGTGCCGGAGAATGTGTGAAGTTTCAGCCAAATCAACCAACTCGTGTCATCGTTATTCCTCGTAACCCACCGCAAGAGCGAAGGGAGTCAAGAGGGGTACAAATTCTAGAAACTCAATCGTCGGGTTTTGTCTTCCACCACGCCAATGCTTTTGAGGTGGGAGATGAGATTGTGGTTGATTCTATTTGCTACGAATCTTTACCAGAAGCAGAATCAGGAAGTGATTTTCGGGAAGTTGATTTTGATGCCCTGAAGCCGGGACATCTTTGGCGGTTCCATCTTAATCTTAAGGAAAAAAATGTCCATGGGGAGTTGACTGTTGACCACTGTTGTGAATTTCCCGCCGTGCATCCCGATCATATGGGACGCCCTTATCGGTACTTATATCTAGGTGCCGCTCATGCACAGACTGGTAACTCTCCTTTGCAAGCATTTATGAAAGTTGATTTAGAATCGGGAGAACGACAACTTTGGAGTGCAGCCCCAAGAGGTTTTGCCAGTGAACCAGTTTTTGTCCCTCGCCCAGGTTCAAAAAAGGAAGATGATGGTTGGTTGCTGGCTTTGGTTTACAACTCCGAACACCATCGTTCAGATGTAGTGATTTTGGATGCGAATGATTTTAGTAAGGAACCAGTAGCACGTTTGCATCTGTTGCATCATGTTCCCTATGGCTTGCATGGCAGTTTTACGAATGAGGTGTTTGCTTAATTTATTTCTCACGAGCGCGTCGCAAAGTAGAGCTGAAACACCCAAATCACTTATAGTACTTATGTACTAATACTGAGTCCTAGTATCATCTGCTTGAAAGGAAACACACCGCTGATTATCGTAAATATTTTTAACAAAAATACTTATTTTGTTTTTTTTATGCAATGTAGTTCCATAATAACCGAGTGCTACAGATTAGGGTGTACATGGGTGGGATTTATCTACTGTTAACAAATGTATAGACGCTCCGCTTTGTTGCTTCTCGAAACAACACCATAGCACGCACATCCGAAAATGCCTACTGAGAGAGGATTAACTGAACCATATTGTGAGCCACCCGATCCATTTTTAGTGATTGCCTTTTTGATAATTCACGTTTGCAGCGATACAAATAACAGCCGTAGTCTTCTCTTCGCTCCTCTTCATTGTCCTCTCTTTTTAATACATCTGCACTGTTTTTGACTTCAGTTGCCCATAGCTCATAGTGTGTGACACTATTAAGTGCGGAACGTGAATTACAACTTCCTGTGTATCCTAAAACCGATTGCTTCTGGGTGTTTTTAATCCATCTTAAATCTTAAGAACTATGCGTATCTACCCTTTATCATTTTCACCAAGTAGAATAATTTCTGATGAAGTAACCGTTTTCTTAATAGCTCCAAATGTTTCTGAACAATTGGGAGGAGAAGCGATGAAAGCACTCCAGATTTCTCAGCAGCTTAAGCGGATTCACCAGAATACCATTCAAATAACTCATGAGCGTAACGAGATCGAGATTCGTGATCATTTGAAGCTAGATGACGTGCTATTCGTCAAGGATGATTGGATCACAATTTTCCTGTGGAAATCCTTAGCCTTCCAGTGGTTGGTTGATGCCTGGTTTTCTCAAAAAGCCATCGCGATCGCTGAAGATTATGTCAGGAAAAATAAATTAGATCCCCGCAAAGTGATTGTTCACCAGACAGAGCCAAACTCCCCAGTAATCCCGCGAACGATATCTAAAAATTTCTATAACGTTTTCGGACCCATCAATGGAAACATCTACTATCCCGAAATATTTAGAACGAAGGAAACTTTCAATACTAAGCTTAGAAGAATACTCCATATTCCATTTCAAAAATTAAACAGTCTCTTCTTTCGCGCAGCGGCTAAAGCTGATTTGCTTTTCATCGCAGGTGGAGAACGAACGAAAAGTTCGATGATCGCCGGAGGGGCACGACCTGAGAAAATGATAGACTGCTTGGACTGTGGTATAAAAGACGAAATCCTCAACCGACCTAGAGTTGAACATCAGGGAGAAAATTTCAAATTTATTCACTTCGGGCGATTGGTATTTCATAAATGTACATTTCTCATTATCGAAAGCTTAGTAAAGACAAAAAATAAAATCTCGTTAGATATAGTTGGCAGAGGGCCTGAGTTAGAACCCTGCAAAGCCCTCGCTAAAGAGCTTGGCGTTGAAGATCGCGTGAACTTCTTAGGTTGGTATGCTAATCATGACGAACTACTCGATTCACTGAAAAACTTTCGGGGATTTATCCTTCCCAGCATCGAGGACGCTAATGGCATTGTCGTTCAAGAGGTTATGGCACTAGGACTCCCCGCTATCTGTCTCGATTGGGGAGGGCCGCAACTTCTTGTTGAACATGGTGTGACAGGTTATTTAATCGAACCGAAAAATCAAGAATTTATCACTAATCAGATCGCAAAGTACCTAGACGAATTAGCCGTAAATGGAGACTTAGCAGAGAAAATGTCTCTAGCCTCTCGAGAACGAGCTCAGAACTGGCGGTGGTCAAGTGTTATCAATGAATGGACTCGCTATTACAAAAAACTTTTAATCGATTAATCGAAAGGATTTCGTCGCTAGCATATCCCATGATTAGAATCGAATTACAGCTTATCATTGAGTGGTACGATTATCTGCACTTGGGCGAACCCGGTTCGCCGTCTCCACAAATATTACTCTTAAAGTAAAGTCATATGACAAGCTTACTTGAAAGAATTACCATTAATCCTAAACAGTGTGGTGGTCGTCCCTGTATTCGGGGGATGAGAATTCGAGTTTCAGATGTGCTGGATTTATTTGCGGCTTCCCTGAGTGCTGAGCAAATATTAGATGAAATGCCTGATTTAGAGATGGACGATCTCAAAGCAGCCCTTATGTATGCTGCCCGTAAGCTTGACCATCCAGTATTAGTTGCATGACCGAACAAGGCAAAAGTTAAAAGTTAAAAGGCAAAAGAAAGAAAAGGAAA
>CAZZVG010000330.1:0-6611 GCA_964657295.1 Iningainema sp.
ATTGTTAATTGTTAGTTGTTAAAAAATTTTACTAACTCATAACTCGTGTACGGGCGGCTTGTCAAGCTCGAAGGAAGGTGTGCTTTAGATGTTTTGTTGATTAAACCCACGACACACTAACCTTAACCACTACTGTACGGGCGGGTTTGCCAGGATTGCTCGTTTTTACGCACAAGTGACTAGATTAAACCCGCCCCTACTAACTAACAAATTGCGTGAGTCTTTCACGTAAAGAGGGGATAGGAATTTGGTTGATGATTTCGGCGGCAAAAGCATTAATTAATAAGTGACGAGCCGCGTTGTCATCAATACCCCGGCTTTGCAGGTAGAAGATTTCGTCATCTTCCAACTGGCTAACGGTAGCACCATGAGAGCATTTGACATTATCGGCTGTGATTTCCAATTGGGGTTTGGTATCAACTTTAGCTTTAGATGATAGCAGTAAATTACGATTCAACTGCTGCGCATTCGTCAACTGCGCGGCTTTAGGAACAAAAATTTTACCATTGAATACCGAATGAGCGCGATCGCCAACGATACACTTATGTAATTGCCGACTCGTACCGTGGGGATAATTGAGAGCGATGGCACTATGAGTATCTGCCAACTGTTTTCCCCCAATCATCGTCAAGCCATTCAGCGTCGTTTCCGTTTGCTCCCCAGCTTGCCAAACCTCCAAATTGTGCCGCGACAACTTCCCCCCAAGAGTGACTGCATGACAGATATAAGAACTATGACGTGCTTGATTAACAGCCGTTTTCCCAATATGAAAAGCCTCTGCACCCTCAAGCTCAATCCTCGTGTGACTTACCCGAGCATTATCCTCAATCCAAATCTCCGTCACCGCATTCGTAAAGTAAACCTCATCCTTAGCGCCAAGGCGGTTCAAAAACTCTTCCACCAAAGTCACACCACTACCAGTCTCCGCCACCACCAAACAACGAGGTAGAGAAATAGTTGCCGTTTCACCAGCAGAAATAAACAGCAGATGAATGGGAGTTTCAACAACCACATTCTTTGCTACCCATATCACCGCAACATCACTCATCCCACTCGTGTTGAGGGCAGTAAATACTTCAGTGGAGCCTTCAGTTTGAGCCAAATACTCACGTAAAGGTTTCTCTACAGGCAAACCAGCCAAATTACTGACGACAACCCCATCAGGTAACCCAGAAACCGATGATAACTCAGGAGCATAAACTCCATTGAGAAAAACCAAGCGACTGTTAGCAGCTTCTGGTAGCGTTAGCTGTGTGATATCTCTTATGTCAGTCTCTACATTCTTATCAAATTGCACTTGACGCAAAGACGACAAATCGGTGTTGCGCCATTCTTCATCACGGGTAGTGGGGAGAATTGATTGACGTACCCAAAGGGCAGCACGTTGGCGTAATTCCTGCAACCAAGCACTTGTTTCTGGTTCAATTTTCTGTAGAGACGCGTTGGCAGAAGTCTCGACAATTTGTTTTAACAAACCTGTCAAATAATCATCTCTATCTAGTAGGGTGTCAGAACCCTGATTAGGAGAAACCTGAATACTCATTACACACCCACCTCAGTCACAACTTCCTCCTGAATCCAGTCATAACCACGGGATTCTAACTCCAGCGCTAGTTCCTTACCACCGCAGATGACAATTCGACCTTGTGCCATGACATGAATATAGTCAGGCACAATATAATTGAGTAACCGCTGGTAGTGGGTAATCATAATCGTGGCATTCTCACGATTAGCCAGTTGGTTAACCCCGTTGGCGACAATTTTCAACGCGTCAATATCCAAACCAGAATCCGTCTCATCCAAAATTGCTAGCTTCGGTTCCAACAAAGCCATTTGCAGAATCTCATTCCGCTTCTTCTCACCACCCGAAAAGCCTTCATTGACGCTGCGGTTGAGAAAAGCCGGATTCATCTTTACCACTTCCAGCTTTTGCTCTACAAAATCATCAAAATCAAAGGTATCCAATTCCTCTAAACCCTGTGCTTTCCGGTGAGAGTTATAAGCGACTCGCAAGAAATCCAAATTGCTAACACCAGGAATTTCCAATGGATACTGGAACGCTAAAAATATGCCAGAGCGAGCACGTTCCTCCGGTTCCATTTCCAGTAGGTTTTGTCCGAGGAAAATCACCTCACCGCCAGTCACTTTATAGGCTGGATGCCCTGCTAAAATTTTGGAAAAAGTGCTTTTCCCAGAACCATTTGGTCCCATAATGGCGTGAATTTCCCCGTAGCGAACCTCAAGATTCACACCTTTAAGAATCGGAATTCCATCAACTTCTGCTGTCAAGTCTTTTACTGACAGTACGACTTCACTATTTTCAATAATCATCTTCTTTCTCTTCTTAAGCAGTTAGCTATTAGCAGTTAGTGTGAGTTAACTGCTAATAGCTTTTTACCCAACACTACCTTCCAACTTCAAACTCAACAGCTTATCAGCTTCTACGGCAAACTCCATTGGTAACTGATTAAATACATCCTTACAGAAACCACTAATCATCATTGATATTGCATCTTCTGCGGAAATGCCTCGCTGCCTGAAGTAGAATAGTTGGTCTTCCCCAATTTTGGAGGTAGAAGCTTCATGCTCTACCTTGGCAGCTTGATTCTGCACTTGGATATAAGGAAAAGTATTCGCGTGGGCATTATCTCCAATGAGCATGGAATCACATTGCGAATAGTTTCTTGCTCCTTCAGCCTTCGGGTTAATTTTTACCAAACCTCGGTAGCTGTTGCTAGAATTGCCAGCAGAAATTCCTTTAGAGATAATTGTGCTGCGGGTATTCTTGCCAACGTGAACCATTTTGCTACCAGTGTCAGCCTGCTGCATATTGTTAGTCAGCGCTACTGAGTAGAACTCTCCTACAGAGTTATCACCTACGAGTACGCAGCTGGGATACTTCCAAGTGATTGCACTCCCAGTCTCTACCTGTGTCCAAGAAATCTTGGAGTTTACGCCTTGACACAAACCGCGCTTGGTGACGAAGTTGTAAATACCGCCTTTGCCTTTAGCATCACCTGCATACCAGTTCTGTACAGTAGAATACTTAATCTCAGCATTATCGTGAGTCACGAGTTCTACGACAGCAGCGTGCAACTGGTTGGTGTCATACATTGGCGCGGTACAGCCTTCTAGATAGGAGACGTAGCTACCTTCTTCAGCTATTATCAGGGTGCGCTCAAACTGTCCCGTTTCGCCGTTGTTGATCCGGAAGTAGGTAGACAGTTCCATCGGGCACTTTACACCTTTGGGTATATAGACGAAGGAACCATCACTGAATACGGCAGAATTCAGGGCGGCAAAGTAGTTATCCGCTGGCGGAACGACGCTTCCTATATACTTTCGCACTATTTCCGGGTATTCTTGTAATGCTTCGGAAATCGAGCAGAAGATCACACCTTCTTTTAAAAGTTTTTCTTTAAAGGTGGTACCAATGGAAACACTATCAAAAATCGCATCCACTGCGACATTCGCCAAGCGCTTCTGCTCTGTGAGGGAAATTCCTAACTTTTCAAAGGTTTCTAATACTGCTGGATCAACTTCATCCAAGCTTTTCAGCTTTTCTTTACTTTGCTTTGGTGCTGAGTAATAAATGATATCTTGATAGTTAATTGGCGGATACTTAACGCTGTGCCAAGTCGGTTCTGTCATTTTTTGCCAATGGCGGTACGCTTTGAGGCGAAATTCCAGCATGAACTCCGGCTCATTCTTTTTGGCGGAAATGACGCGGATGACATCCTCGCTTAATCCACGCGGAATTGTGTCGGCTTCAATATTGGTGATAAAGCCGTACTTGTAGGGCTGGTTAACTAAAGTCTTGACAGTGGCACTCATCGTTCAGTTTCTCTTGTGTTCGCTGTTGGGAATCTCTTTAAGGATGGCAGACGAGCCATTTTTCGCTGATTTCCATCTCTTGTCGCGCTCGTTGTTATCCTGCTGCTACAATAAAGATGGATATTAAAACAACACATCTGTTGTTTAATATATCTTTATTTTACGCTAGATTAACAACAACTTTGTTGTCAAAGTGAAATTTTACATGAATTTATGGGACGAAGATGGCGATTACGCAGCAGTCCTCAACCAAGCAAGATATCTTAGAATATCTTTTGAAACACCTGCAGGCTACAGCTTTAGCTCTTGCCGCAGCTTTAAATATTAGCCCCCAAGCGATTCGTCGTCATCTTAAGGATTTGGAGGCAGAGAATCTCATTGTCTTGTCTTCAGTGCAAGCGGGAATGGGACGTCCACAGCACGTCTATCAACTGAGTCGTCAAGGACGTGATCGCCTAAGTCGGACAGTGAGCGATCGCTATGGTCAATTTGCTGTTTCCTTACTAGATACCTTAGCAGAAACGGTCGGTCACGACCAAGTCAGTTCAATTTTACAAAAACAGTGGGAGCGCAAAGCAAAAGAATATCGAGAGCTTTTGGGTAACGGTTCGCCGTATCAGCGGGTGGCAACCTTGGTAGAACTCAGAAAAGCTGAGGGTTACATGACTGAGTATCACCTTGTAGAATCTGGTGACTCAACAGTTGGTGATAGTTTTATCTTAACCGAGCATAATTGTGCCATCTCCAACGTTGCTGAGTCTTTCCCCAGTGTTTGTGGGCATGAATTAGACATGTTTGCCGCAGTTCTACCAGATTGTACGGTAGAGCGTACCCACTGGATTATTAACGGCGAACACCTTTGCGGCTATTCGGTACAAGTACGAAAAGAAAAACTTAATGAATAAATCTGTTTTTCGGATTAAGTCTAGCCCATTGTTCACAAAAAATTGGTAATTAATTTTACCAATCTATTTGTTGGCTTTTGTCCTTTGTCAATGGGTAATGGTTTAAACCTGATTTACTTTTCTTAACATAGTTATATTTATTTTCGCTCACCTGCTTAGCTGATAGCTCATGATGAATTCTGCGTTATTTCTCACCTAATTTTAGATGTAATTTATGGACTTACCAACACAGCAACCATCAACACAATTTTTAACTTTAGAAGAGTCCGCAAAAGTAGATACTGCTTTACTTTCCCTCCCAGAAAAATTTCTCAGTAGGTTGACAATTTCTTCACTTAGGCTGTTGAAGCACATTGCTCAAGATTACAGTGTTGCCATTGAAGATTTGACAGCAGAGCAAATTATCAATTGGTTTGAGAAAGATAGTCAGATTCGACGGGAACAGGGAATTGAAGCTTCATACCTGAAGTGGTGAGTGTTGGTTGCTCCACAGAATCCTATCCGCTCTCCTTGGCATGCAAAATCCAGATCCCCGACTTCTTGAAGAAGTCGGGGATCTGTGTTTATAACGTTAGTATAATCAACTAATAAATATTTTTTAGTGTATTTTATTATACAGATTAAAAATTTAGAGTTACTATCCCCAACAGTCAGAAACCTTGTATTTGAAACTGTTAAAGTTATAACTATCAGTCGTGATTGCTGATATCATAATATACTTTTTAGTGTAACTTCTCGGTGTCTCGCTGATGGTCTTTATGTCAGAGCAGACTTCATATGGTAGACCATGACTCAGAAGATGTGAAAGTATTGGGAACATTGCCAAGTTAAGGTGGTCAATAATAAACAATGACCAATAAAATTATTAGATCTCGCAACTTTATAGGAGCGGGTTCTGAGTTATGAGCTTGAGCAAGCTGGAGCAATCAAAATTGATTGTTTAAGTATCATACAGCATAAATCAAGACATCAGATTTAGTAGAAACCCTAGAATCAAGTGAACTGATCATGAATCTTTTATAAAAGTCAGCAAATAAAGTTTTCAAAACCGAATATTTTTGTTTTAATGGACAAGCAATTACGGAAAATGTGAAAGAAGTAGCAAGAGCCTTCAGGTAACTCACTGTGTACAATCGAACATCGTTATTGGTAAGTTTTTTCTTAGTAGGAAGCATTGCTACAACAATGCCCGCAGTGGCTCAGACTGGGGTATTGGGAGTGCCACAAAGAAGTACTCCACAAGTAAAGCAACTGTTGGAAGAAGGGCATAGGCTAGTAAATGGTGGTGATTATAGTGGTGCGATCGCTGTGTATCAACAAGCTGCTACTCTAGAACCAAAAAACGCGACGATATATTCTGGTATTGGTTATTTATACGCTCAACAAGGAAACTTTCCCACAGCGTTGGCTGCTTACCGTCGTGCTGTCGCCCTTAATCCCAATAATAGTGATTATGCATATGCTTTGGGTTATGTGAGCGGCAATTTGGGAGACAACCGGGGAGCGAAAGAAGCTTATCGTCGTGCAATTCAACTGAACCGAAATAATGTCAATGCTTATTTAGGATTGGGTACAGTCCTTTTACGTTTGGGGGAATACTCTAATGTGAATTGGGCATACGAACAAGCTATGAAGCTTGATCCAAGAAATCCTCAAGCTTATGAAATTAGGGGTACACAGTTGATGAAGCTCGGTAAATCTAGAGATGCAATTGGTGTGTTTCAAAAAGCCCGCGATTTGTACAGACAACAAGGTAAGTCAGATAGTGTTGCTAGAGTAGAAGCCTTACTGAGAAATTTGGGAGTGTAACTCAGTCGGCGTCAATTAAAGATGGGTAATAGGTAATAGGTCAGCCCCTTCTCCCAAGGGGAG
>CAZZVG010000331.1:0-6606 GCA_964657295.1 Iningainema sp.
CTCTCAAAGACGATTGGTATGAATATCGCGCCAGACAACAAGCACTGTTTGGTCGCAAAAATCGTGCCTCTTACAGGTTGGGCGATCGTGTAGCCGTACAAGTAAAAAGTGTCGATTATTACCGTCAACAAATTGATTTGGTGACTGTCGGTAATGATGGTTTGTCCGTCAGAAATTTTAGTATTCCTAATGGTCAAGCCTCAGATATCTATTTACCACACGATATGGATCTTGAGACCGACGACCTAGAATCGTATGTTGATCGAGAAAGACGGGACTAGGAGATTGATGAATGAAGAGTTAAGAGTGAGGAATGAAGAGTTTTTATTTTTAACTTCTCACTCATAACTCCTCACTGCTCACTTTGTTATAATCCCTAGTAATTTGTACTGAGATGCCAGATTCAACTAATACACAGCCGCTCATTTTAGGAATATCAGGTGCATCTGGTCTCATCTATGCTGTTCGCGCTATTAAATTCTTGTTAGAAGCCAATTACAGGATTGAATTAGTAGCTTCCAAGTCCACATATCTGGTTTGGCAATCTGAGCAAAACATCCGTATGCCAATAGAGCCTATTCAACAAGAACAGTTTTGGCGGCAGCAAGCAGGAGTGGAAGAACTAGGTAAACTACGTTGTCATCCGTGGGGTGATATTGGAGCAAATATTGCCAGTGGTTCCTTCCGCACCTTAGGGATGATTGTGCTTCCATGCAGCATGAGTACCGTAGCCAAGCTAGCTGCTGGCTTAAGTTCCGATCTCCTAGAAAGAGCTGCGGACGTCCAGCTAAAGGAAGGCCGAAAATTAGTGATTGTTCCTCGAGAAACTCCTTTTAGCCTGATTCACCTCCGAAATTTAACGACTTTAGCAGAAGCAGGAGTCAGAGTTGTCCCAGCTATTCCCGCTTGGTATCACAAACCCCAAACCATAGAGGATTTAGTTGATTTTGTCGTTGCTCGTGTTTTAGATCAATTAGATATTGACTGCGTTCCAATTCAGAGATGGCTTGGATAATCGTTCTTTAGTTAGTAAGAACGTGGATAATTGTTAGTAGTTAGTAGGAACGTGGATAGTGTTTATCACAACACCCAACACCCGTACGGGCAGGTTTCACAATATTTTTCGTTTCCACACGACGAGTTTTACAATTAAACCCGCCCCTACCAACAACCAACAACCAATAACCAACAAGCAGATGGCTGTAATTCGCTTATTTTTATTAGTAGGGGTGATGGGTTCACTGACACTGTTGTTAGTGCAAAATTTGTCACCTGTCCTACCACTGACGTTTTTGGGTATGCGGACGCAGTCCCTACCATTAGCTTTGTGGATTTTGTTTAGCACTACCGCAGGAGCTCTTACATCTTTACTAATCGCGAGTTTGTTTAAATTGTCAAATTACTTTGTGGGACAAAAACGCCCCTCCCCGCCTAAGTCAACAAACAGCAGAGAACCCATACCTCGCACAGAAGCATCTCCAACGCCTGCAAGCAAAACAGAGTCAAGAGCAAGTAACGCTTCTGATGATTGGGATCTAGAGAATAGTAAAGATGATGATTGGGACTTTGAGGAAAGCAAGAATGTTGCGTCTACCCCTAATTCTCAAAATACACGGGTTAATGACTCTAAAACCAACGAACGTCAACAAGAATCTAACAGCAGCTCTAAGTCTGGCTCGGTTTACTCATACGGCTACCAAGAACCAAAAGATTCTGGTGTAGGAAAAACCGAGTCAGTCTACGATGCTGATTACCGAGTCATCGTACCGCCCTATCAACCACCGACTACCAATCAAGCTGAAGATGATGATTGGGGGTTTTTTGATGACGAGGATTCTGATAATAAAAATAAACGTTCCCGATGACTAAATTCCGAAAAATTGTGTACTGCATCTCTATAAGTATTGCTAAATAGAGGACAGCTAGAAAGCCTTAGATCAAGGTTGTCTGCCTGCCTTCTCTTAAAGCTGTACTAAATTCCACAACGCTCACGAGATTCTTGCTTAACTTGACCAATCATCGCAGCTTCCTGCAAATTCATGAAAGCATTAAAGTCTTCCAAGTCATAGCGGGTTGTTAACAAGTGTCTGAGCTGATTTTCTGCTTCAACAGAGAGGTAACCAGTTGCTAAAGCTTTTTGGACAACATCACGAATCCGAATCATGGTTGAAACCTCAAACGACCACATTTATTTATTCAGCCTTATTTGGATAAGCTATGCAGTAGTTTTCGTATCTCAATGATTGAATTGGTTAAAGCTTGCGCTCGGATCATTTGAAAATAAGTCATATTTTACACCTCGACCTACAAACAATGATTTGTTGATTATAATTGGATCTTGCTACAATTAGATCATGGATAGATATCGGCTTGTTTACTAATGTGTCGGTAGAAACACAGTGTTATGTCAGGCTAGGGCAATTCACGTTAGCATATAATTCTGCTTGTCTATACTGACTCCTAAATTAACAATAAAGTTTCCTAGAAAATTGTAAAGCTTCTGTTAAATTATAGGTCTAAAGACTCATAACTTACAACCAGCAAATTATATAATGATTGCTAGCAAATCTTTTGTATACTAGATGCTAATAAAAATTTTGCTGTTGCTGGCTGTATTTGTGAGAAATCCATGCTAGGGCTTTCAAACTACATAAAATCAGCATCTAAGTAAATTCACTGTTAGAGTCTGTTGCCTGTTCTCTGCCTACTTTAGGTACGATACGCCTTTACAACTCTTAACCTTTGCTCGCTCCGTTTCGCTTCATACCCGAAGATTTTTTTATCTTCAATTCCAAGGTAACGGCACTAGCTTTTCCAGAATTTAGTGTTTAATGAGGAAAATATGGAGATCTATCGACCATCGTTAACATTTTTGAAGCACAAATAAAGAGAATTGGGATGAATACAGAGAAAACCTTAGATGTATAGTTTATTATTTTTAACAATCATCAACTAACAACAGATAATTGCGGATGACAACAGAAAATTTATTGAAAGAAATAAACCTGTATTTAATTGGAATGATGGGCGCTGGAAAGACGACAGTGGGACTCGAACTGGCAAAGCGACTAAGTTATAGGTTTATAGATATCGATGAAATAATTACTAAATTAGCAGGAAGAACAATCAGGGAATTGTTTGCCATTGAAGGCGAAGAAGCATTCCGGCAACTGGAAAGCAAGGCTTTAGCACAAGTCTGTGCTCACAAAAAGTTGAGTGTAGCCACTGGTGGCGGTATTATCTTGCGACGAGAAAACTGGAGTTATTTGCAGCACGGTTTGATTGTCTGGCTTGATGTCCCAGTGGAACTACTTTACACACGTTTAGCAGAAGATACCACAAGACCACTACTGCAAGATGTCGATCCTAAAGCAAAGCTGCGATCGCTTCTCAAAGAACGACAAGGACTCTATGCTCAAGCCGATCTGCGAATCACTGTAAGCGTTGACGAGACAACTGAGCAAATTGTCACACGAGTCATTCAGGCAATTCCTCATGTTTTGAAACCAGAGAAATTACCTCCATTCGTTTCATAAGAAGGAGACTTGTTTGAAGGGAATTATTGTTCTCTCGCTCTGTCTATCTCCAAAACAAACCACTCTCTACTCACCATTCTGTGGGTGTTGCCTTTGCCATATAAGCTAAAATGCCTGTAGGCTACTGATACAGCATAAATTTTCTCATCATCTGAGTTGTATTTTATCCAAACTACAACCTTTATAAACTGTCAACAGTTCCCCATAATGATCAACGATACTGAGTACATTAAGCAAGATGCAGCCACTCGCGTACAAGTACTGAGTGAAGCATTACCTTACATTCAGCGCTTTATAGGTCGAACTATCGTCGTAAAATACGGTGGCGCGGCAATGAAAGATAGCAAGCTCAAAGATCAAGTCATCCGCGATATTGTCTTCTTGTCCTGTGTAGGTTTGCGACCAATTTTAGTACATGGCGGTGGACCGGAAATTAACAGTTGGTTAGATAGATTAGGCATTCAACCCGAATTTAAGAACGGTTTACGAGTGACTGATGCGCTCACAATGGATGTGGTAGAAATGGTGTTGGTCGGTCGAGTTAATAAAGAAATTGTTAGCCTGATCAATCAAGCTGGTGGTTCAGCAGTTGGACTGTGCGGTAAAGATGGTAATTTGATCACGGCTCGTCCTCAAGGTATAGAAGACATTGGTTTTGTTGGAGAAGTTTGTGGTGTCAATATCAAAATTTTAGAAACACTTGTTAACAATGGCTACATTCCAGTAGTGTCAAGTGTTGCAGCAGATGAAGGAGGACAAGCTTATAACATTAACGCCGATACCATAGCTGGAGAAATAGCCGCAGCGATGGGAGCAGAAAAATTAATTTTGCTGACTGATACCAGGGGGATTTTAAAAGATTATAAAGATCCGTCAACCCTGATTCCTAAAGTAGATATTCAAGAAGCCCGCCAACTCATTACGACTGGCATAGTTGGCGGTGGGATGATCCCAAAAGTCAATTGTTGTGTGCGATCGCTTGCCCAAGGAGTCGGTGCAGCACATATCATAGATGGTCGCATTCCTCACGCCCTGTTACTAGAAATTTTTACAACTATCGGAATTGGGACGATGCTCATCGGCTCTAAATTTATGCCATAAAAAGGTGTCAGGAGCTAGAAGCCAAATAGATGCTAAATGTCTCCTGTCCCCTGTGTCTTTGTTCAGTAGGTAAGCGCGTGGATTCACATTTAGAAATTGCTAAAACTCGCTATCAGGCTGGGATTATTGCTTTTGAGAATGGGCAATACAAAGAAGCCGTTGAACAACTCGAAAAAGCAAGTGCCCTATTGGTTCGCAATTCTCGCCTAGGTGGTGAGGTTCAAATTTGGCTGGCAACAGCTTATGAAGCCGCAGGACGCAATGAAGATGCGATCGCTTTATGCGAACAACTCAAACGCCACCCTGATCTCGAAACTAATAAAGAATCACGGCGGTTGCAGTACATCTTTCAAGCACCCAAGTTACAACGTCCAAAGGAATGGATGACAGAAATTCCCGATTTGGCTACATTGCCCGACAATCAAACCAAAATACGTTTGACTGCTAAGACGACCAAATCTTCTGTCACGCCTGAGCCTACCGAGCCAAAATTCGACGATCTCACTCAGATTAATACCAGAGATAATCGCTTTATCTGGGTGGCATTAATTGCTATTAGTTTCACTATAGTGACATTGGTTTGGTATAGTTTTTAACGAAGTGAGAACATTAAAATTCAGCCAAGAGCCATCAGCCGTAGGATTAGGCAATGAAAAAAAGTTTAGGACTGGTATTCAGAGCATTTGATTTTGTGCTTGGTAAATTTAATCATGTCTTTGCAATCCAAAATTCTTCTTGGGAAGTTTGCCACGGAGGGAAACCCGAACGCCCCTCTTCTATGGGTTTCCAGCCCTATGCACAGGCTGCCAAACAACTTTGTGCAAAATTTAAAATCCGAAATACTCTTGTATGTCTGGTGCTGTTAGTATCCCTACTACTGTCTGGTTGCGTCCAGTATGACGTAGGTGTGAACTTTAGTCACCAGAATCATGGCGAAGTGGTGCAGCATATTAAATTGGGACAACGGTTAACGAGTTTCAGTGGTGACTCAGTATACGAATGGTTAAACAGTATAGAGAATCGCGCTCGTAAATTGTCAGGCAAAACGCGACGGCTTTCAAACGAAGAAATTATTGTGACAATTCCTTTCAGTAATGCTCAGGAGTTGCAATCCAAATTCAATAAATTTTTCCTCCCCACTCGCAATCAAAAATCTGATTCTTTTCGGGGATCGTCAGACTCGGAACTACCGAAGATTGAATCAAACTTACTGTTAAATCAAAATAATTTTTTACTCGTAGTCCGAAATCGATTGATTTATGACTTAGATCTGCGATCGCTTGCTCTGATTGCGAGTAAAGGAAACATCCTGGCTGATCCTGGTTCAATTCTAGATTTAGAATTCAGCTTGAAGACTCCTTGGGGTGCCAGAAATATTCTCTTAACAGAAAATGCTGTTCCGCCACAAAGTCATCAGAATCAGTTGGTGTGGAAGCTACAGCCTGGGAAACTAAACCATATAGAAGTTGTTTTCTGGCTTCCCAGTCCCATAGGTATTGGGACCTTATTCATTATCTTGTTTGTCTGGGCAGGAATCTATCTGAGATACAGTTTTATGCCTGATCCTAGAATTCAGTTAACTAGCTTATAAGTAGATTATGTAAAAAAATGTTGATAGTTAATGGTTGATTGCAATGAACCATTAACCATCAACAATTAACAAACGCTTAAAATTTAAGGCGATAAACGCTGAATATTCCAAATGCCATTATCTAATAAGGTATAAAGCAAGCGATCATGCAGACGACTGGAGCGTCCTTGCCAAAACTCAATTTCTGTGGGGAGCACTCGCAAACCTCCCCAGTGATGCGGGCGCAAGACATCTTGATGTTGATATTTTATCTGTAGTTCCTGTAACTGTCGTTCAAGAACTTCGCGGCTTTCTATCACCTCGCTTTGATTCGACGCCCATGCACCAAGGCGACTGTTAAATGGACGGCTGTGATAATACTCATCAGACTCTTTTTCA
>CAZZVG010000332.1:0-6598 GCA_964657295.1 Iningainema sp.
AGTTGACTTGAGTGGTAGCAAAGATTCCCGTTAAAATGATACCTACAGTACCACCAACGCCATGTACGGGAAAGACATCTAAGGCATCATCGATTTTCAGCTCGTTTTTAAAACTAATCGCATAGAAGCAAGCAAAGGCAGTGATCAGACCAATGAAAATTGCTGCCAGTGGTGTCACAAATCCGGCCGCAGGAGTGATGCCTACCAAACCAGCAACAGCTCCTGTCGCTGCTCCCACTACAGTTGGTTTTCCACCTAAAAACCTTTCCAAAATCAGCCACATGAAAGTTGCTGCTGCCGCTGCGGTATTGGTGGCAACAAAGGCTGATGTTGCTACATTTGTCACTAATTTATCCGAGGTTCCACTGCCAACAGAAAAGGCCCCCCCAGTGTTAAAACCGAGCCAGCCAAACCACAGTAAGCCAGCACCTAATAAAATAAACGGAATGTTGTGTGGCGGACTCAAGCGATCTGGATGACTTTTGCGAGGTCCGAGGACGATGGCGGCAACAAGAGCAGAAACACCAGCACTAATGTGAACGACGATGCCACCACCAAAGTCGAGGACACCCCAACCACCATACAAACCTAACAATCCTCCTTTAGCCCAAACCATGTGGGTAAGGGGGGCATAAATAAAGGTTGACCACAGCAGAACAAACAGGCAGTAGGCACGGAAACTCATCCGCTCAGCGATCGCCCCAGAAATTAATGCTGGGGTGATGATTGCAAACATGGCTTGATAGATCGTGAATGCCTGGTGGGGAATTGTCGCAGCATAAGAGACAACTTCTGCCGGGTTTGACCCTTTGAGATAATTGGTTGTCTCTAACCCGACACCATTTAAACCAAACCACTGTAATCCACCGATGAATGGCGAACCCGGTGCAAAGGAAAGACTATAGCCCCACAAGATCCAGGTCACTCCCAAAATTGGGATCAGCACAAAGCTCATCATCAATGTATTCAGGACGTTGCGCGATCGCACAAATCCACCATAGAAGAACGCCAATCCTGGTGTCATGAGCAGGACAAGTGCTGCCGAAATCAGCATAAATGCTGTATCTCCAGTATTGGCAGCAGGCATGACAGCTAATGTTTGGGCAAAAGCATTGCCCATCAGCGGTCCTGCTAAAATAAGTAGGGTTGTAGCAAAAATCATGACAACTTTCTTCAACACTTTTTTTGAGCTTGGGCTGTTGCTTTATTGGTGAAACTATTTCACAGTTAGGTTTTTAGCCGTTGGATGAGTTGGCTGAAGCTTGGTGTTAGCTTCGCCCTGTTCCCGCCGATTGAGACGATCGCTAGACTCGAAGTTGTAACCTTCTTCGCCATGTTCGGGGAGATCCAGCCCTTGAAGTTCGACTGACGGCTTAACTCGCAAACCGACTGTGGCATCAATGATCTTTAAAATGATCCACGTACCAGCAGATGCGATCGCATAGGTAATCGCAATTGCGGCTAGTTGAAACACCAATTGGTTAAAATGACCGCGCAGCAGACCGTCTTTCCCGGATGAGTTAACTTGAGTGGTAGCAAAAATTCCCGTTAAAATCATACCTACGGTACCACCAACGCCATGCACTGGAAAGACATCTAAAGCATCATCAATTTTCAGCTTGTTTTTAAAACTAATCGCATAGAAGCAAACAAAGGCGGTGATCAGACCAATGAAAATTGCTGCCAGTGGTGTCACAAATCCAGCCGCAGGAGTAACGCCTACCAAACCAGCAACAGCCGCTGTTGCGGCTCCAACTGCAGTTGGTTTTCCGCGTAAGAACCCTTCTAAAATTAGCCACATTAAAGTTGCTGCTGCCGCTGCGGTATTGGTGGCAACAAAGGTTGATGTTGCTACATTTGTGACTAAGTTATCCGAAGTTCCACTCGCAACAGAAAAGGCCCCCCCAGTGTTAAAGCCGAACCAACCAAACCACAGCAAGCCAGCACCTAACAAAATAAACGGAATGTTGTGTGGTGGACTCAGGTGATCTGGATGGTTTTTGCGAGGTCCGAGGACGATGGCGGCAACAAGAGCAGAAACACCAGCACTAATGTGAACGACGATGCCACCACCAAAGTCGAGGACACCCCAACCACCATACAAACCTAACAATCCTCCTTTAGCCCAAACCATGTGGGTAAGGGGGGCATAAATAAAGGTTGACCACAGCAGAACAAACAGGCAGTAGGCACGGAAACTCATCCGCTCAGCGATCGCCCCAGAAATTAATGCTGGGGTGATGATTGCAAACATGGCTTGATAGATCGTGAATGCCTGGTGGGGAATTGTCGCAGCATAAGAGACAACTTCTGCCGGGTTTGACCCTTTGAGATAATTGGTTGTCTCTAACCCGACACCATTTAAACCAAACCACTGTAATCCACCGATGAATGGCGAACCCGGTGCAAAGGAAAGACTATAGCCCCACAAGATCCAGGTCACTCCCAAAATTGGGATCAGCACAAAGCTCATCATCAATGTATTCAGGACGTTGCGCGATCGCACAAATCCACCATAGAAGAACGCCAATCCTGGTGTCATGAGCAGGACAAGTGCTGCCGAAATCAGCATAAATGCTGTATCTCCAGTATCGGCAGCAGGCAAGGCAGCTAATGGTTGGGCAAAAGCATTGCCCATCAGCGGTCCTGCTAAAATGAGTAGGGTCATAGCAGAAATCATGACAAATTTCTTCAACACTTTTTTAAGGCTTAATTGCACTTTAAACTTGTCTCACTTAATTTATGAAGTTTGCCATCACGACTAATACGGTTCGTCATCTGTGGAGGCAAGCAGTTCTCAAGCAGAGGAAAGAACTAATTTTTCTTCCACTGCACAGATGGACCTAACTCCCGCAGGCTCAAATGGTTAAAGAATTGAAAAATTTCTGAAACTGCTACCTTTTTAGTAGATATTAGTTGTTATCAAATTGCTTTATCTTTTTGTTCATTGGAAGTCAAGCATTTGAAGATCTTGCCTTCTACATACTTATTGGGAGTGGCAAAACTCATTTATGCAATCTTCGCTCTTTGACGCCAATGAGATGAAGTAGGTGGTAGATGCAATGTGGCAAATTAACGGAACGGTATGGCGCTCTTGGTGCAGTTTCGTAGCGTCTTCAATTAAGCAGAAGAACCTTAATGAAGTTTTCCCCTACTTTGAAGCTAATAACTATGTTACGAATCGTAAATAAGGCTGGAACTATTACCAATTGACGTTTGACAACGAACAACTCTAACTAGTAACTTTTATTTGTACCGACCTAATTAACTAACAACTTGGGTTATATGGAAAAATTTTCTGTGATGCTGAAATCACCGAGAGTTAATTGGATACTAAAGCAAGTTCCGGGCTGACCTTTAAAATGGTTTAACTGAATGTAATAATCCTGACTTCGCGATTGGACTGCTTGTAAAACTTTGCCTGATTCTACTAATATCAGCTTGAGATGAGACGGCAAATATTTCTCTAGTTCAGTCGGATGTAGCCGCACCAAAACACCAATTTTCTCGTCGGGTTCCAGAGAGAGAGCAAGGAGTAGTGCCAGAGTTTGCCCATTCAACTGCATTCCCAAATCAATCAGCTTAACTCCATCGAAAAAATTTTCCGGAGAATCAGAAAAACCTCTGACATCAAACGCCAAATTTCCTAACTGCGTGTTTAAAAGTTCATCAATAGGTTGCCAACCTGCTGCAAAAACCTGTTGGAACCATTGACTGAGGTTAACTACTGTGTCTTCAAGTGGCGTAGTCGGGACAGGTGTGGAAATCTGCCTGTATGAAAGTGCATCACTCATGGGGGTAGAAACTTCTTGATAACTTAAAACTTCTTGATGACCCAGACGCTGATTGTACAGCTGCTGCCTCCATTGTTCAGTGCCAACAATCGCTGCCCACTGGCTAAATGGTATGTCCAATATTAACCTTGGCGAATAAATAGATGGATTGCCCAGAGTCACTAACAAATCTCTTGCTTCTGCTTCAGACAAAGTTGTCAAAGATGGGGTTTCTTCTTGGAAATCTAGTCCTAGTGTTACCAGCAGTAAGGTTAAGTCTTCAGTTAACTGATCAACTTGTAGGGAGTAAGTGCGATCATCGCTGTTGTATATCCCTTGGTTTTTGAGTTGTCTGTGCGTTGCAAACCCACTTATTTCTATCCAACTCTCATCTTCATCTGAATCCAAGTTAACTTGTACTGCAATATAATAATCAGCCGTCCAACCAGGGATATCCACCCACTCTTGCGGCACGCGCAATTCTTCTGAATTTAGATCACTAGGCACAAGCACCAATCTTGTTTGACCCACTTGAATAGCTGTACCATTGACCACTTCCCAAATACTGGGTAAACTCTCCACAGAAGGCCATACTGAAATAGCACTGTTCGATTCGTCTTGCATCCACTCTTCAAGCCAGATGGTAAGATGACTCCAGCAGATATGATTGAGCAAAGCATTGTAACGAGCAATATAATTAGAGTGGTACTGTTCTGCTTGCTGCCAAGCTTTGTCTTGCTCTGTAGGTGAAATTTTCAACCAAAGATGCTTAGTGTCAATTGTTAATAATTCTGTTATGCTCAACATAGATTTACCTCATTATCAATTAAATTTACTTAACCTTATATTTCAAGATATGCTGCAACCACAGCATTGATCTTTCTCTCCAACTCTAATTCTCTATTTAATGTAGAGACTTTATGTGCTGCGTCTCTAGATATATCTTTCCAAATTGAGTTAATAAGAGATTTATAATGTTGTGACAACCATTTTTCTAGGTACTCTTCAATCCAGATCTTAATTTGTGTTTTCATATTGTCCTCTAACCGATATCTTGCGTTTTTAAGCTTTGCATTAACTTCATTTTCACTAATATCAAACTGCTTAGCAATTCTTGTTTCATTCATTTGCTGTCCATAATAAAACTGTAAAACTTCTCGTTCTTGTGCTGCTAGTTTTTTTATTGCTAGCACCAAGGCTGATTGAATCAAATCTGAGTGATTGGGAGCAGTATATTTTTTCCGTAACCACCCTGTTACATACTGTTCAACCCATTGCTGGGGCTGTGAAATTCCGGCTATAGTTTCCAACAGCTTGATAGTAGATTTTGTTAAGTGACGAGAAACTGAACTTTGATTTATCCCCAATTTCGCAGCCAGTTGTTGTTGGGTTAAACCAAAACCATAGTAGAGAAGTAACAATTCTTGATAATCCGGCTTCATTGCTTCTAGTTGCTGACGCAAAGCCAAGTTAGTTTTTGTTGATAAACCTTGCAGTTCTTCTTCCGCTGATTCTACTGCTAGGGGATCACCCCATTCTAGTTCTAAAATATCTTCTTGAATCTCAGACTTAGCTTCACGTCCAACAGTTTGTAATGCCTCAATAGAGAACTGAGGCACTATTGACTTCGGATAATTCTGTAATGCAGCAATGCAAATTTCCATACTTGCCTGAATTTTCTTGGCTGTTACATTAGTGGAATTAGCTGAAACTTCATGAGGTGCGATCGGTAGTTTTTTCTCGGCGTTATAGCATTGTGCAGTTTTCTCAAAATCTTCTTGCTCTGGCGAAGACCATTTCTTTCCAGTTTTTATATTAGAGTTTTTGACTTCGTTGAATAAATAGACCTGCTTAAAATATTTTCTAGCAAAAAGCAACTGAGAAATTTCCGGTTCACCACGCCCTGTGGCTTGTAGCGCTTCTTTTAATTCTTTATCACTCTTTTTGCATAAAAGTCGCCAAGGAGAAAATCTATTAACTACTGCTTCATATTTAATATTTTTCTCTAATGCATTTGAAATATAAGTTTCTATATTTGCCTTATTGGGATCGTATCTTACTAAAATTTCTCTTAATTTTAGAGGGTTATAAATCACCAATCTTGCTAAGCATAAATATTCTTCCCAAGAACGCTCGTCTTGCTCTTTGCATATTTGCTTTGCTGCCCAGTAGCATCGTTCCTCAAAATAACTTGCTAAGTGTTCCCATGCAAGTTGCCTTTTATTCTCTGGCTCCCAATCGCTTTTTATTTGGGATTCATCAAGGACAATATTCCGCCAAAACAGAGCTAAACCAATCCCTTTATCCCTTTGGATACATAGCTGAAAAAAAGCCTCATTCATTTGTTGGTATAATTCCATATTGCGTTTCAAATATCGCTGTGATTTCCACTGTAGTCCCAAGCGACTATTCTGATTATTGAGGATGAGATACATAGAAAATCTGTCGATGTTATTCTCACGCTTTGGTAAGCTTGGGATGCCATCCATATTGATAAAGTTGAACATCGTGCTTTTTTCTCCCTGATACACAAAGAAGTGTTATTAAGCGATTAGCAAGTATGCTGAAACTTAACATTGGCCTGTGTTATATAAGCTTTATTAAATCATATTGGGGTCGTAGCTTTACCATTATGCAAGCGATCTGGGATTTTTAAGCAATTATACTACACACGGGGATAAATTGCACTTAATCTAAATTTAAACGAAAAATAATTACCTTTTAACTTCTTTCATAGTGAGTTCTCCATATTAGTAGAATCAAGCAATTGACATAGTGCAACAGTAGATGTCAAAAAAACATGTAGTTGTTTTTTATGTCGGCTT
>CAZZVG010000333.1:0-6595 GCA_964657295.1 Iningainema sp.
AGAGGGGGAAGAGGAAGCAGGGGAGGCAGGGGGAGTATAACGTTCCACCAAAACTGGTAGGGCGATGCCATCAAGGGTGATTGTCCATTCTGTATTTGGTGGAGAGGGATCTGGGGGTTGAGGTTTTTTTACTGGTAACCCTTGTGTTATTTGCCAGGGCGTTGGGCGATCTAAATTTACATTAACTATCAAGCGATCGCCCTTATGTTGAGGAGTTTGTTGAATATCTGTGATTTGCGCTCTTTGTGTAGAAATGACTAAACTGTTACCATCAGCTTGTACCTGCCATCTCCACGTTTTCACAAAATCAGTCACATCTAGATAGCGATAGCCGCCTAGTTGCATACTAGCTAAAACGACTGGTTTTGTGATTGATGAAAACCACTGAATTGGTTGTAAGAGTGGATTGTTCGTGTTTAATAAATCTACCCCGATAAATTGCCTTACTGCCCCATCACTGACAAAAGTACTTAAAGAGTTATTTCCACCTTTCTGTGCCCAAGCACCAGGGAATGTGTGACCATTTAGAGAAATTTGATCACCATAGGCGATCGCACCAGATACTTTGTCTACCCCCTGCGGCTCATTACCTATTGCGGGAAATGAGGTAACTGTTAAGCTTATTACTATAAAGAGTAATGGGGGTAAGAAAATCTTGAAGAGCCTGCGGCGGTATTTTTTTACCATGAGTATCGCGTTGAGTAATTGGGAGTTAACAGACAGTCCTCACCCCTATGCCTAACGACAGAGTTTCAAAAAGGAAAATTGTCATGACATACGACGATTAAAATTGACTGCTTGATCCCAAAGTTTTTCAACGTTTATATAGAAAATTTTCCGAACACCTGTCTCCTGTGTCCTAACTTTTTTGGTAAAAAAGATGAACGCACACGAACAAACAATAGTCTTCTTCCGTTGTCTTATTTATTTCAGCCCGGCTACTTAATAGTTGGTCAATGTCACAAAACAATGACATATGATTTGGTCGAAAACGTGATAATGTATATGTGGGATTTTTGTCACTTGTGAAACTTATTAGAAAAATTCTAACGATAACTGCGACCACTAAGCGTGTTACCTAGCACAGTGCGTAAATCAGACTAGGACGTTATTTTTGGTTAGCAAAGTTGAATTAAAATGCTCTATCCCAAGCCAAAAGTTGCTACTTAAGTAAGGTTTAGCTTATGGCAAAAAAACTGACAACAAACCCACAGTAAAAATCTGTAAATCTAGCTATCATAGTAGATTATAGGAATTGTCAAATGAGTACATCTTGTAATACTCTGATTTTATCGCTAAATCAGGACAGTTCTAGCAATAAAAGTATTTAAGCCTGAAGGCGCAAGTTTTTTGCTTCGGAGGCATCAGCTGTCTCTACCTGAGAACGATTCTTTGTGTAGAGACAAGCGCATCAAAGAAAAGTAGTGACGGATGATGAATAAAAAACTGTGACGGCAAAGGTAATCTTCTGAAATCAGCAGAGTATTAAAATCCCCGGACAATTTTAACATGGGAAGAACAAAAAAACCCAAAGTTAAAATTTTTTTTCTCTAAAATTCGCCATTAGGTAATTCTGCTTACAAGTAGTTCCAAAAATCATCACTCTTATCAGGGATATATGAACAACGAACAAATGCATCAACAAAAAACAATGTCAGTTTCCGAAAACTTGTCGGCTAGTGGTTATCAAGGGCAAAAGTGGTTAGTTGAGGAACGAGACGCTTGTGGTGTAGGTTTTATTGCCCACCGTCGGAATTATGCGGATCACGAAGTTATAATCAAGGCGTTAGCGGCATTAACCTGCTTGGAACATCGCGGCGGTTGTAGTGCTGATCAAGACTCAGGTGATGGCGCGGGAATATTGACGGCAATTCCGTGGGAGTTGTTTCAAAAAGACTTGGCATGGCGCGGGACACCACTCCCCTTGAACAAAAACATTGCGGTGGGAATGATATTCTTACCACAGGATCTTGAAGCAGCAAACAAAGCGAAAGCAACAGTTGAACAAATCACGGCTGAGGAGAATCTAACTGTACTGGGCTGGCGAGTAGTACCAGTACAGCCGCACATGCTAGGGGTACAAGCGCGAGAAAATCAACCCCAGATCGAACAAGTTTTTGTCGCCTCAGATGAGAAAAGCGGTGAGGAACTAGAACGAATACTCTACATTACCCGCCGCAGAATTAATAAAGCAATTACCAATTCCGAAGAATTCTACATCTGCTCGTTTTCTAGCCGCACAATTGTTTACAAAGGGATGGTGCGTTCAGCAGTGTTGGGAGATTTTTATCGCGATTTAAACAATCCGCTTTATACAAGTGCTTTTGCTGTCTATCATCGGCGCTTTAGTACCAATACCATGCCGAAATGGCCGCTGGCTCAACCGATGCGGCTTTTAGGTCACAACGGCGAAATAAACACGCTGTTAGGTAATATTAACTGGATGATGGCGCGAGAAGCAAGTTTAACGCATCCAGTCTGGGGAAAGCGCATTGATGAACTTAAACCTTTTGTTCACGTTGACAACAGTGACTCAGCGACTTTAGACAACGTGCTAGAGTTAATGGTACGCTCTGGACGTAGCCCGTTGGAAGCTTTGATGATTATGGTTCCAGAGGCTTACCAAAATCAACCAGAATTGCAGAATCACCCGGAGATTATAGATTTTTACGAATACTATAGCGGTCTACAAGAAGCATGGGATGGCCCAGCACTTTTGGTGTTTAGTGATGGGCAGAAAGTCGGTGCGACGTTAGATCGCAATGGATTAAGACCAGCGCGTTATGTTATTACTAAGGATGACTATATTGTCGTCGCTTCGGAAGCTGGTGTTGTGGACTTTCCCGAAGTTGACATCATCGAGAAAGGCAGGCTTGGTCCTGGGCAAATGATTGCTGTAGATTTAGAAACACAAGAAATCCTCAAAAACTGGGAAATTAAGCAGCGCACTGCCACTCGCCAACCATATGGAGAATGGTTGCGACAGTACCGCCAAGAATTGGGGGGGCAATGGGGAACGGGGAATGGAAAAGAATCATTCCCAACTCCTGACTTCTCACTCCCCACTCCTGCTGATAGACAAAAGTTGCTGATCAATCAATTTGCTTTTGGATACACCACCGAAGATGTGGACATGGTGATTCAACCAATGGCAATGGATGGCAAGGAACCAACGTTCTGCATGGGAGATGATATTCCTTTAGCAGTGCTGTCGGCAAAACCTCACTTGCTTTATGACTATTTCAAACAGCGCTTTGCTCAGGTGACAAACCCAGCAATTGATCCCTTACGGGAAAGCTTGGTGATGTCTTTGAAAGTAGAATTGGGTGAGCGCGGTAACTTGCTACTGCCGAAGCCGGAAGATGCCCGGAGATTAAAGTTGGCTTCTCCAGTGCTGAGTGAGACAGATTTGCAGGCGATAAAGCAGTCGGATTTTGCCACATCTGAGTTGTCAACTCTGTTTGAAATTGCAGCTGGTTCTGAAGGATTGAAGGCTGCAGTTCAGTCTTTGCAGGTACAAGCAGCTGAAGCAGTACTTGCAGGAGCAAAGATTATTATACTGAGCGATCGCACTCAGTCTTCAAGCAATGAGGCGGGGATCAATACTGAATACACCTACATTCCGCCTCTGTTAGCAGTAGGTGCGGTACATCATTACCTCATTCAGAAGGGATTGCGAATGAAAGCATCCTTGGTGGTGAATACTGCCCAATGCTGGAGTACTCACCATTTTGCTTGTCTCATAGGTTACGGTGCTGCCGCAATTTGTCCGTATATGGCTTTGGAAACCGTGCGGGATTGGTGGTTTGATCCGAAAACGCAACAGTTTATGGAGCGGGGGAAAATTTCTGCCATCAGCTTAGAGCAAGCTTTGAAAAACTACCGCCAAGCAGTTGAAGCCGGGTTGCTGAAAATCCTCTCTAAAATGGGAATTTCTCTGGTATCAAGCTATCAAGGCGCACAAATCTTTGAAGCGATCGGGATTGGTGGGGATCTGTTAGAATTGGGATTTAGGGGTACGATTTCCCGCATCGGCGGTTTGAGTGTTGAGGAACTGGCTGATGAAGTGCTTTCTTTCCACTGCAAAGCTTTCCCAGAACTGACGAAGAAAAAGCTCGAAAACCTTGGCTTTGTCAACTACCGCCCTGGTGGTGAGTACCACATGAACAGCCCGGAACTGGCAAAAGCTTTACACGAGGCAGTACGAAGCAATCAGCAATCAGCAGAGGGATACGACCACTACGAAGTTTATCAAAAATACCTGCAAAATAGACCAATCACAGCTTTGCGGGATTTGTTGGACTTTCAAACAGAGCGATCGCCGATTCCGATTGCAGAAGTGGAATCGGTGAGTGCGATTGTCAAGCGCTTCTGTACTGGAGGAATGTCTTTAGGGGCTTTGTCGCGAGAAGCCCATGAAACTCTGGCGATTGCCATGAACCGCATTGGCGGTAAGTCTAACTCTGGCGAAGGTGGCGAAGATCCCGTACGTTACATAGTCTTGGATGATGTGGACGACTCAGGAAACTCGTCAACACTACCGCATTTAAAAGGATTGCGAAACGGCGACACTGCCAGCAGCTCTATCAAGCAAGTTGCATCAGGACGCTTTGGTGTGACACCAGAGTATTTGATGAGTGCCAAACAAATCGAAATCAAAATTGCTCAAGGTGCAAAACCTGGCGAAGGTGGACAACTTCCAGGGACAAAGGTTAGCTCTTACATTGCCACATTACGCCGCTCCAAGCCAGGTGTTACCTTGATCTCGCCACCGCCGCACCATGACATTTATTCGATCGAAGACTTAGCGCAACTCATCTTTGATTTACACCAAATTAATCCGAAAGCACAGGTGTCGGTGAAGCTGGTGGCAGAAGTGGGGATCGGTACCATCGCGGCAGGTGTGGCAAAGGCAAACGCTGATATTATCCAAATTTCCGGCCACGATGGGGGTACGGGAGCTTCCCCACTTAGTTCTATAAAACACGCTGGTTCACCTTGGGAACTGGGTTTGAGCGAAGTGCATCGGGTGTTGATGGAAAATAGCCTGCGCGATCGCGTGACTTTACGTGTGGATGGAGGTTTCAAAAGTGGTTGGGATGTGCTAATGGGCGCATTAATGGGTGCGGAAGAATTTGGTTTTGGCTCCATCGCGATGATTGCTGAAGGCTGTATCATGGCACGGATTTGTCACACCAATAACTGCCCTGTTGGTGTTGCTTCTCAGAAAGAAGAACTGCGGCAGCGGTTTAAGGGAATGCCAGAACATGTCGTCAACTTCTTTTACTTGATTGCCGAAGAAGTTCGCAGTCTCTTGGCACGCCTCGGCTACCGGGAGTTAAAAGAAGTCATTGGACGTGCCGATTTGTTAAAAGTGCGCGAAAACGTGCATCTTACCAAGACACGGGCGCTGAACTTGAACTGTTTGCTTGACTTACCGGATACGATCAAAAACCGCAGTTGGTTGGAACACGAGGAAGTTCATAGCAACGGCGTAGTTGTAGATGATCAATTGCTCGCTGATCCCGATATTCAAGCTGCTATTCAAGAGCAGTCTAATGTCACCAAGACATTAAAGATTGTCAACACTGACAGAACAGTGGGGACAAGGTTAGCCGGAGCGATCGCTTCTCAATATGGCGACAACGGCTTTGAAGGGCAAATCAATCTCAACTTTCAAGGTAGTGTTGGACAAAGCTTTGGTGCCTTTAATCTTTCTGGAATGATTTTGACGTTAGAAGGAGAAGCAAACGACTACGTAGGTAAGGGAATGAACGGTGGTGAAATCGTGATCAAGCCGCCTGCTGAAGCCACTTATGACTCATCACAAAATGTCATCGTTGGCAATACCTGCCTTTATGGTGCCACTGGAGGGGTTCTATTTGCTAATGGTTTAGCTGGAGAACGCTTTGCCGTGCGTAACTCCAAAGGCACAGCAGTGATTGAGGGGGCAGGTGATCACTGTTGCGAGTATATGACTGGCGGTGCGATCGTTGTTCTTGGCAAAGTAGGACGCAACGTAGGTGCTGGGATGACTGGTGGACTGGCATACTTCTTGGATGAAGAAGATTGTTTCCCTGAATTAGTTAACCGGGGGGATGTCAAACTCCAGCGAGTGATCACAAAAGCTGGCGAGAACCAACTGCAAGAGCTGATCCGATCTCATGCAGAACGAACGGGTTCAGAAAAGGCGAAGAAGATTCTGCAACACTGGCAAGAGTTTTTACCGAAGTTCTGGCAGTTAGTTCCACGTTCCGAAGCCCAAAGTCCAGAAGCAGCTCCCCAAGACGTTGAAGAAATTTCAGAAGCAGCTTCCCAAGACGTTGAAAAAACTCTAGAAGCAGTTTCCCAAGACGTTGAAGAAAAACAGCTTGTCAGAAACTACTCCCGAAGCAGTCGAAGATTACCTATCTCCTTGATCTTCTTTCTTGGCTTCCTTGGCTCAGGAGCGGTTTTTTATATCGGTATTCTTCTAGTGGGAAGGCAGTAAAATCGGGGATTTTAGATTTGAGATTTTGGATTTTAAATTTCTCATTAATCTATAGCGGTTCTCAGTCAAATCCCATACACTCTCGCCCTCTCCACGCCAGTCGCC
>CAZZVG010000334.1:0-6590 GCA_964657295.1 Iningainema sp.
AACCGACTCAGGAAGATGGAATTGAGTGCAGAAATGGCACCGCCACCAGCTCCATCAGAGGGAGATCCCAAAGAGTATCTTCAGAAATGGAACCGCGTCATCCTCTCAAATGCATCCGAGGAAGTAGATGGTGCGATGATGCCAGTGGCATATTGGTATGAAGACTTCATGCCCAAGCTGCTAGCTGCATTCAGCGTCAGCACTGCATCAGATATCCAAAGCAACACGATCCCTGACGAAGCAGTTTTGAATCAGTGGTTCAAAGCAACCATGGACTCAGGAGAGTTTAGTCGCTATGGGGCAGATGTTGCAGAGGGCTTTCCAAACTGCACTCCGCCACAGAAATTAATGCTAAAACAAGCATGGATCTTAACGCACAACTACCTCAATGGAGTACAGAAACGACGCGAACGTCTGGAGTTTGGGCGTGAGTCTGGCGCACTCTCCCAATATGTCTCATTCATTGACGTGTACATAGGGCGCAGTGAAGTGAAGAATTCCCAAATGCGCGTCAGCTTCCCATATTATATTGGACCTGCAGTGTGGCGTTTCTTTCACACCACGGCGGAGATTGTCTGTACTAAAACACCTGAGCAACAGAAAGCGGTGGTAGCAATCTTTAAGGATTTCTTCAAGCTGTTTGCCACTATGTATCCCTGCCCCTACTGCCGCCACCACCTCAACGCTTACGTCGTCCAGAATAAAGAGGTGGAAATGTACCCTGTGGAGTATCTGGTGCTAGGGCGCGATCCCCAACTGAATAACTTTGAGGTATCACTTGATGCTAAATTGTCCACTGTGGTGGATGGAAAGTCCCTGCGCTTATTCTTCTGGAAACTCCACAACACCGTTTCCTCATCAATTGCTCGCTCTGAGGAGTGGTATCACAAGGATGAGAAAGCGTTCTACACCACCCGCTATTGGCCAAGTGTTGACTCTGAGCTAGCACGAGCCAAAGCCCTCAAACATATTAGCATTGCCACCGATCGCATGTACCGTCTTTATGGAATACTCAAGCCTGCGGCACGGCTGACAGGGGTGAGAACAACATTACAAAAGCTGTTAGACAAAAAAGATGAAGAAGGCATTAAGGAGGCTTGCACGGTAGCACAGGATTACATCAAGGAATTGGAGGAGGCGATCGTCACGGGAACATTCCTACAGGAAACATACTACTTTGATCCTGACTTTGCGGATCGAACTCCAGTCTTTAGCCCTGAGGAAGAGGAATTTGCCCGCAGCGGTATGTTCGTAGAAACCTGTTAAATTAGTAAACAGTTATCAGTTGTAATATGTATTGGTAACTGATAACTGATAAAGGATTGGCAAATGGTTAGAGAGTACTCACCCCAAACACAATCCAATTCGTCCCAGAGACATCTGCCCCCGCTTGAAAGTGGCGATCGCCTAACTCGCCCCGAATTTGAACGGCGTTATGCGGCTGCACCCCATATTAAGAAAGCAGAACTGATTGAAGGAATCGTTTACGTGGCATCTCCCTTAAGACATGAGGAGCATGGTAAACCCCACAGTCGGATCATAACTTGGTTAGGAGTCTACCAATCACTGACTTCTGGTGTTGATTTGAGCGTTGAACCGACAGTCAGACTAGATTTAGATAACGAACCCCAGCCAGATGCCGTGCTGTTTATTGAACCAGACGCGGGCGGACAAACCCGTTTGAGCAGCGACGGTTACATTGAAGGATCTCCCGAATTCATTGTGGAAATTGCAGCAAGTAGTGTGGCGATTGATACAGGTAGCAAAAAGCAGGTTTATCGCCGTAATGGGGTGTTGGAGTACGTAATCTGGCAATCCTACGAGAATCAAATTGAATGGTTTTGCTTAATTGATGGCGACTATCGATCGCTATCTCCCGGTGCAGATGGAATTATTCGCTCTCAGGTGTTTCCGGGTTTGTGGTTGGCAGTGGAGGCGCTGTTAAACAATCAGATGGTGCGAGTGTTGGAGGTGGTGCAAGCGGGGTTGAAGTCACCGGAACATGTTGCGTTTGTGCAGCAGTTAAAGAAACAGGAATAGAAGTGCAGAAAAATGGCATACAGTGAATTCACACTCCGCAAAGTCCGCCAGGATCTAGCCGTTCATATTCAAGAAGGAGGTCGATTTCTCAGAGAGATTCCACCCATACCGCCAGATGAGCTATTGCGCCAGGAATTGGATGAAGGAGTCCCGTTAGTCCTCGCCAGAGGCAGTGAAAAAGCTCGCTCTGAATGGATTATCAATCCGGTATTAACGGCAGTGCGACGACTCCTTGATCGACAAGTCAGCTTGTTTTCTGGTGAAGACTTCACTGTTGATTCTACCATTGGACTCAACGGAATTTGCGACTTTGTGATCAGTAAATCGCCCACACAGCTGGAAATCGAAGCTCCGGCGATCGTCATCATTGAAGCGAAGAAAGAAAATCTCAACGGTGGACTAGGACAGTGCATTGCAGAAATGGTGGGCGCACAAATCTTCAATCAGACAAACGGAAACTCGATTCCCACAATCTACGGTTCAGTCACCAGTGGCACAGCCTGGAAATTCCTCAAGTTAGAAAGCAAAACCGCAACCATCGACTTAACTGAATATCCACTCCCTCCAGTTGAACAAATTCTCGGAATGCTCATTTGGATGATTCAAAACTGCCATGAAAACACTGAGGACAAAACTTGACTTTGGGAGATGCCGCTTTTAAAAATCTACCCAAATATTCCCACAAGTGGACAAATCTATCAATAGATATAATAAGTAAGGTGTGGAGTGAATGCCTTGAATGCCCACTGTTGCCCAACTTGAGAGCCTGTACCGTGTTAGCTACCAGCTAACCTATTCTATGCTTCAGCCTGTACATCTTATTTGTGTTGATAATCGAACTCGCAACGTGTACATATTAGCTGGGTATAACGAGGAGCTTGAATTTCAAATATTACCGAATGGGGAGTTTGCTGATGAGCCGAGTTAACTATGATGGAATGTCTGATGCTCAGTTGAAGGAGTACTTTCTCAAACATCGCGGGGATCAAGCGGCTTTTCAAGCGTACTTAGACAGAATCAATCAGCGCCCGCTCAGGATTATTGCAAGTCCCAGCGATCCTGATTTTGACGAGAAAGTTCAAGCAGCAATTCGCCAAAAATTAGAAGCAGCAAGAGGCAGCAGTCAGCAGTCTAACACTGCGTTGGAGCCGACTGACCAAGAGTAAATTTCTAGTCCCCGATTTAGTGGACATTGCTTGACATCGATTCAATTATCAATTTATTCCCAACCGATAAACCAACCATGGAATGATAAGGGTGCAGAATGTCGGCCGTATCAAAGCCTGCCTCGGCAGGCTTTGTTGATCTAGGCCTAGACTTCTAATCTCAAAGCCATAGCCAATGCTGCCAATCCCGCCTCGCTTGTAAAATAGGTGAGATGGTCGCAAGCAATATCTGGTAGTAAGATTTTAGGTTGAGGTGTACGCAACTCACTTACACTTTTAATACTAGTCAGAGTGACAGCAATGTCGTTGGGTTGCTTAAAAAACGCCATATCTACCACTTTATCTACAGCACTACCAAACGCCTTTTTCAGTAATCGCTGCAAAGGACTGGTTTGCTGTTTCTCTGGCTGAATTTCCATAGCTCCTTCGGAAATCGACCTATTACCGGAAATAATGGTATAACGAACACCTGGGTCTGGATTTTTGGCAAGTTCTTTGAGAAAATCGGAACCGGGTTGCATTTCATCGAGCGAGTAGTCGTTGACTTCCATAAACTGCACTAACGCTGCGACTATTTTCGTAGGCCAAACAACTGCCGAGAGTTGATTGAATCCCAGACAAAGGACTGTGAATACCCAGTTTTGTACTATAGGCCAAGGTGAACCTGCATTGGGTGTACCTAACATGACCAAATGTTGCACAACTTGATTGCCGCCTTCTCGCTCAATAAACCACCGCGAAACCAGTCCACCCATTGAATGTGCGACAATGTGCAATTCTTTGCCGTGGTTTGGGCCTAAACCTACTGCTTGTAACCTTTGCCCTAATAGTTCTGCATTCTTCTGAATCTTTGTTTTGAGATTCTCGTAGTCAAATGCCAAAACTAGGTCATAGGTGTCTTGAAGTGGACATTGTTGCCCATTTACTTCTACTGTAGCATGTTTGATACTGGGAATCATACTGGCAGTGTCGCCAATAATGCCGTGAATGTAGAGGACAATTTTTTTAGCTTGGGCGACTTGCGCTTTAACTTTCTCGTGTTCTGCTTCGTATGTTACTTTGTCCTGATCATCTACATTGGCTACAGCTAAAATCGGGTATGCAAATGGTGTGCCTATGACATCACTAACGACTTTCTCAAAGAAAATTTTGATAGAATTCTGTAAACTGCGGCTATTGATAGATAATGGAATTGGTTGTGTTAGCCGTTCTAAAGTAATTTCTGTCTTACTCTCTGCAGTTTTAAATCCTCGTCCCAATGGTAAGAAAAACTCACCATCATAGGCGAAGGGAATTAGGTGTTCGTTATCGGCAAGTGATTGATTAACGACCAATTTGAGGGGATTTTCTTTGGTGACAACTTGGTAGTTTTGGACGTTACTTAACTCTAATACACTTAAACCTGGGTCACTTCCTCGGCTTGTGGTAAATTGAAAGGATTCTGTGGCGTAAGGTTGTTGCCGCAAAATAGCAGGCAAAATTAAATTTCCTAAATCTCTACTAGCTTGTGGTACTGAAGTCAGGTTAACTTGCGCTTGTAATTCTGAGTGACTTTTTACTTCAACTAGATCATTTTGTAAGAAGGTGCTGTTACTATGTTGAATTGGGTAAGCATTAGGCGATCGCACGATAGTAATCGTCACTTCCTTTGTCATCCAATCATCATTATTTCCTGTTGCTCTGACGGCTTCACGAGAGTTAACCCCTACCATTAAACGGTCAAGAGTACCCTGATATTCTCCCATATCGCGTTTATTTTCGGGAGGTGTTAAGCCATCTTGTTCGAGAAAATCAGCATGAAAGTCTGTAGAACTGACAATTAGCTTAAATACATCTTTGTATTCAGTCGTTCCTTGTGATATGTATGTATCGGGAATAATGAAACTGAGATTCTCATCGCTGTAAATTGTACTTTTAGGTGAAAGTTTTATGCTACTTTTAACTTCAAAAAATGGCACAGCGACAGCAAAGCTTTCTGACAAATCTAGTACATTGCAAAACAGAGTTTTATCACTATTATTCGTTAATTTTATTTGCAGAGTTGGCGGAATCCACTCACCATTTTCATAAGCGTATTCTACACGCATTTCTGAACCAGGCTTCGAGTTTTCCTCTCCTGAGTGGATAATCTCCATCTGGACATCATCTGTCTTGATGTGACTTGTCGGGGGGGTACGCAGTTCCAGAATGTTATGCCAACGAGCAATATGTTCTAATCGGTAAATGACTTCTAAAGCAGTATCATTTGCAGAACCTGTCTGGTTTGAGTCTTCTGGAATGGGAGCAACTACAGGACGATCATCTTGAGGTTGTGTAATCCAATACTGACCATTTTTCACTATGACTTGATAATCAGCTTCTTTCGCATCATTGACTTGACACACATATAATGAAGGGTTACCACCAGGTGCAACTGTTTGTAGTGCTTGCTGTACCAGGTTTAATTCTGCGGCAACGCCATTAAAGTAAACTTTTAAAGGTGGTAAAGGTAGACTGATAACGACAGCAAAGTAAGTATCGTTCTGAGATAATTTATCGCTACCATTGATAATTTGCACTTTGCTTTTTTGTGGTAGTACTTGCGTAACTTTCACGGTTGCTACAGCTTGCGATAGTTGTCGTAACTGTTCTACTGTAGATCCAGCAGGAAAGATGGCTAATATCGTATCGCTACCGTTGCTCGGTGCTGGTACACCAAAGATTCCACCACCATCAATGAACCAGTTATTATCTCTATTGCTATAAGTCAAATTGAAGTGCGTAGGGCTTGCAGATATCGCTCCACCCAAGAAAGCCTGATCTAACTCAGTACGGTCAGTGGCATCAACTTGCGGCGATTGTTCCTTGACTTTGCTGCCAATTATAGCATTAATATTTCTGACTAAATCTTTGTAGCTAATATTACCATTTGTGCTTTGTAGTGTATTCAGCAAAAAGTAAGAAAAAACTCCTCGCGGTTCTCCATTGTCTCCTTTGTATTCTTTTGCTAACTCGTAATCTCGGCAAGCAGATAAAATCACGTGCTTTCCGGTAGGTAATACTAAACTTGTCGTTTTCTGCTGCGAAGTTTTAGTAGAATTTAAGATGTCATCTAATGCTGGAAGATCACTGGCAAAAATGAAGCTATTCAAAGAACGTTCCCGCGAGTCAACAGGCGATCGCCGCACCTTAAATTCGCTTGATACATCTCTAGTGCCCGATCCAGAGTGACAGCAGTCGAGTATAATGACGACGTGAGGATTTTTTTGTGCCACTTTGGAGATTAAGTAAGCTAACTCTTTATCTGCTAAATCGCGGCTTGCTTGTGTACGGCTGTTGTAACAAACTATAGTTTCATCTAAACCGTCTGCCTCTATTTTCCAAAATTCCTGTGGTGCTTTTTCT
>CAZZVG010000335.1:0-6568 GCA_964657295.1 Iningainema sp.
ATTAGCAGAGAGTGCAGGAAATCATGGGTTTGGTCTAAATACCGATATTTTACAAACTAACCTGATTAATCTTGTCATTATTATTAGTGTGCTGGTCATCTTTGGGCGGAAGGTTCTGGGCAAGACGCTTGGAGAACGCCGCGAACGAATTGGAACAGCAATTAAAAGTGCAGAGCAACGCCTGAAAGAAGCACAGGGAGCCTTAGCAGATCAGCAGCAAAAATTGGCGCAAGCTCAAGCAGAAGCAGAAAGAATTAAACTTGCAGGAGAAGAAAATGCTTCTCGAGCAAGAGAATCTATATTAGCTCAGGCTGCGACTGATATTGAGCGGATGAAGGATACAGCAGCAGCGGATTTGAACTCAGAGCGCGAAAGAGCCATCGCCGACTTGCGATCTCGGGTAGTGGCTATGGCATTGCAAAAAGTAGAATCGGAACTGCGGACTGGAATTGCCGATGATGCCCAGCATACATTAATTGACCGCAGTATAGCTCTACTGGGAGCCAACGAATGAAAAGTAAAATAGCAATAGCCGAAATAGCCCAGCCCTACGCAGAGGCGTTGATGTCGGTAGCTCAATCAAAAAACTCGACAGAGCAAATCGGCGAAGAAGTGCGTTCGTTGCGAAGCTTGGTTTCTGATAGCGAACAACTACATAACTTCCTCGACAATCCCTTTATTCAGCCAGAAAGCAAAAAGGCAGTTATCAACCAAATACTTGGTGACGGTGACAGCTATTTACGGAATTTTTTGCTGCTGCTGGTAGATAGACGGCGCATTTCAATGCTGGAACCAATTTGTCAGGAGTATCTGGCGCTTTTGCGGCAACGGAATCAAGCTGTTTTAGCGGAAGTCATTTCTGCCGTTCCCCTCTCAGAAGAACAGCTCCAAGCAGTACAAGAAAAAGTGCTCGCCATGACAAATGCTCGCTCTGTCGAACTAGAAACCAAAGTTGACAGCGAGCTAATTGGTGGTGTCATTATCAAAGTGGGCTCTCAGGTAATTGACGCCAGTTTACGGGGTCAATTGCGTCGCCTTTCCTTGCGTTTAACCAGTCCTTAATAATTGGGGAGGGAAAGAATTGATTTCCCCACTCCAACATGTTTAGTAAAGTTTTGAGTTTTAAGAGTTAAGTCACATGGCAATTAGCATTAGACCTGACGAAATTAGTAGCATTATTCAACAACAAATCGAGCAATACGACCAACAAGTCAAAGTTGCTAATGTTGGTACCGTTCTGCAAGTGGGTGACGGTATTGCCCGTGTCTATGGTCTGGATAAGGTCATGGCGGGTGAACTCGTAGAGTTTGAAGATGGCACAATTGGCATCGCCCTCAATTTGGAAGAAGACAATGTGGGTGTGGTGCTGATGGGTGACGGTCGGGAAATTCAAGAAGGTAGTTCTGTAACCGCGACTGGTAAAATTGCTCAAGTACCAGTGGGAGATGCCCTAGTAGGAAGGGTTGTGGATGCTTTAGGTCGTCCAATTGATGGTAAAGGAGACTTAAATACCACAGAAACCCGTTTGATTGAATCTCCAGCACCAGGTATTGTGGCACGTCGCTCCGTACACGAACCAATGCAAACGGGTATCACCGCGATCGACGCGATGATTCCGGTTGGTCGCGGTCAACGGGAGTTGATTATTGGCGATCGCCAAACTGGAAAAACTTCCATCGCCATTGACACGATCATCAACCAATCTAAGGAAGATGTAGTTTGCGTGTACGTGGCTATAGGACAAAAAGCTTCCACTGTAGCGAGTGTTGTGCAGACATTACAAGAAAAAGGGGCGTTGGATTATACAGTCATCGTTGCTGCTAATGCCAGTGACCCAGCTACTCTGCAATTCTTGGCTCCTTACACTGGAGCAAGTATCGCTGAGTACTTCATGTACAAAGGCAAAGCTACCTTAATCATCTACGACGATCTCTCTAAGCAAGCTGCAGCTTATCGCCAAATGTCCTTGCTGCTACGTCGTCCCCCCGGACGCGAAGCTTACCCAGGAGACGTTTTCTACCTCCACTCTCGTTTGTTGGAACGGGCGGCTAAACTGAGTGATGAATTGGGCGCAGGCAGTATGACAGCACTGCCAATTATCGAAACTCAAGCAGGTGACGTGTCAGCGTATATCCCCACCAACGTGATTTCGATTACCGACGGTCAAATATTCCTGTCTTCTGACTTGTTTAACTCTGGTGTCCGTCCAGCAGTAAACCCCGGTATTTCTGTGTCACGGGTGGGTTCTGCGGCTCAAACCAAAGCAATGAAAAAAGTGGCAGGTAAGTTAAAGCTAGAACTGGCACAATTTGACGATTTGCAAGCTTTCGCCCAGTTTGCCTCTGACTTAGATAAAAGCACTCAAGATCAGTTAGCACGAGGTGCGCGTTTGCGTGAATTGCTCAAGCAACCTCAAAACGCACCACTCTCAGTATCCGAGCAAGTCGCTATTCTGTATGCTGGTATTAATGGTTACTTAGATGAAATCCTTGCAGATAAAGTGACCACGTTCACGAAGGGATTCAAAGAGTACCTGAAAACCAGTAAGCCTCAGTATACTGAAGCAGTGCAGTCAAAGAAAGTACTTGGGGAAGAGGAAGAAGCAGCATTGAAGGAAGCAATTAACGAATACAAGAAAACCTTCTTGGCAACAGCGTAAATAGTTATTGGTCATTAGTCAAACTCAGGACTAATGACTAATGACAAATAACAAATGACACAATTATGGCAAATCTCAAAGCAATACGCGATCGCATCCAGTCGGTCAAAAATACTAAGAAAATTACAGAAGCGATGCGGCTGGTGGCTGCAGCCAGAGTCCGTCGTGCCCAAGAACAGGTGCTATTGACTCGCCCCTTTGCCGATCGCTTGGCACAGGTGCTGTACGGTTTGCAAACCCGTTTGCGGTTTGAAGATGTAGACTTACCACTGCTGAAAAAACGGGAAGTGCGATCGGTCGGTTTGTTAGTTATTTCCGGCGATCGGGGTTTGTGCGGTGGTTACAATACTAACGTCATCCGTCGCGCGGAAAATCGTGCCAAGGAACTCAAGGCAGAAGGTGTAGACTATAAATTCGTACTGGTAGGACGCAAAGCCATTCAGTACTTCCAACGTCGCAACCAGCCGATTGAGGGCACTTATACTGGCTTAGAGCAAATTCCCACCGCCGCAGAAGCTTCTCAAATTGCCGACCAACTCCTTTCACTCTTCCTATCGGAAAGTGTAGACCGCATTGAGTTAGTTTACACCAAGTTTGTCTCCTTGGTCAGTTCCCGTCCGGTGGTACAAACACTGCTTCCCCTGGATATTTACGGTTTAGAAGCCGCAGATGATGAAGTTTTCCGCCTGACGACTCGTGGCGGTCAATTTCAAGTGGAACGTGAGAAAGTGACGGCCCAAGTCCGCGCTTTGCCCCGCGACATGATTTTTGAGCAAGATCCAGTACAGATTCTCGATTCTCTACTACCTCTGTACCTGAGTAATCAACTCTTGCGATCGCTCCAAGAATCTGCTGCTAGCGAACTCGCGGCACGGATGACAGCCATGAGTAACGCCACTGACAACGCCGCCGATCTCATTGGCAGTCTGACGCTCTCATACAACAAAGCGCGGCAAGCTGCAATTACCCAACAAATTCTCGAGGTTGTTGGTGGTGCTGAAGCACTAACATGATTTTGCGGAAAGTTGCAAGGAGGAGCCAGTGCTGCAGGCGGGTTTCCCTCCGTGGCAAACTTTCCAAGACGGATTTTGGATTTTGGATTGAACGTTCAATCTAAAATCTAAAATTGATAGTGGCGTATTTCAAAAAAGCGCACTATAATCTATAGATAAGGCACATGGGGCTTTAATGGTTTCGACAGGTTGGCGAAAGCTGCTCTGTGATTCAGGTCGAGAGTGAGTCTCCTCTCGAAAATCAAAGGCTCAAAACAATTGTAAATGCGAACAACATCGTAGCATTCAAGCGTGTTGCAGTAGCTGCATAACAACCTCTTACAGGTACGCTTGTCTGTAGTTTGACTCCGTTAAGGACTACAGACCAACCCCAACGGATGCTCTAGCAAGTATTCTCTGATTGGCTTGCTGGAAAAGACTCAATCGGAGCATCCTACCGTTCGGGATAAAGAACGATTCCCGCCTTGAGGGTCAGAAAGGCTAAACCTGTGAACGAGCGGGGAGTCAATACCCAGACTGGACATGGGTTCAATTCCCATAAGCTCCATAAATAGTAAAAGACACATCCATCAATAACTGTTACAAGTTAATGGATGTGTTTTTTTATGAGTGATTGTGCATTCAGCCTAATTTTCTAGAGATTTTAGATAATTCAATACGCTCCATGACACCACCACCAAAAGCTGCACCGACGTTGTACCCGATTTTGATTCCGAAGAGGCGAGCATTGGGATGTTTCTCACTCAGGTAGTCAGCAGCGCGTAAGCTATTTTTATCAACCTTATAGTCACCTGTCTCAATGTCAATGATGACCATTTTGCCGACGTTTTCTTCGATTTCCACTTCTTGGCGGATTCTGCTTTCGTACAGTTGCTCTGCACGTTGAGCAACTTCTTCACGGCTTAAAAGGATCGCTTGCATATGCTGACTCTTTAACTACCATTTTTGTTGTGTTGTACTAGTTTAAATTATATCTGTAATATTTCTTCTACCTCTTTCCCTAAATGGCGATCGCACTGTGCTAACTTATGGATTGACGTTGGCTGTAGATTCTGGGGAGAGGAATAGAGCGCGCCATAGTGAACTGAATAATAAAGTATTCAATCCATCATGACAACGCGATGGTTACTAATGAAAGCCGACGCAGTTAAACCTTAATTTGTCAGCTTTGTTCCTGATTAACCTTTTCGATATCGTCAGGTTTACCACTCTCAGAAATTTTTGATGAACCAGATTTACCAGCACCGGAGTTGCCGCCAGAAGCGCCAGCACCGCCAGTGTGTTTGGAATCCGTGTTGCCTTGTTGTTCCTGGAGCTGTTCAAGGCGGTTTTTTTCTTGAGCTTTATCTTTTTGATCAGACATGTTTTATTTACCTTTTTCGCTATCGTTTAGCTCTTAACTTTAACATTTTCTTTATTCAAGTGTTCCAAAGCAGGTTTTCGATTTCCGGTTGCCCACCAGAAGAACGTGAATTCGATACAAGCCATTTAAGTAGCTCATCAGGGTTTAGCCGACAGTTCAAGCATTCCGCAATCCAGATTTCGATCATTGATTGGCGAGTCACACTAGCTTCGGGAACGAACTCTTCAATTTCCCCCACTGTGTTGGACGGCTTTCCCGACTGCCTTTGCTGGGTGAAGATCCCTGATTTCTTTAAGAAGTCAGGGATCTGATACCATTTCCCGAAAATCTTGATACTATTCGCTCAAGAACTGCATCCCCTGCTCCCTCTGCTCAAGAACTGCTTGCCTAAATGTATCAACTTTAAAGTGAAACGGTATGAGGTGGAGTTTCATGTGATAGGTGAAATCTTATACAAAATTTGAGCTTGTTTCTAATAGATGAGGAAAAATATTATTTTTGTTACATGAATTCAATGAATTATCCGGAAATCGCAGGATATTTTTGCTAAAGTAGATATCCAACAAAAAGATTTTCAATAACAATTTGATTAAGTAAAGTATCAAATAGAAATGTTTGTTACAAAGTGAATTTAAGAAAAAATAAAATCTTTAACAACTTTACAAAAGTATTTATGAGCAGAATAAAGAGGAACGATCTTATGTGCCTGGAGACAACAAATGGTAGCTCTCAAAGAGAACGCCCAAAAACGGCTAACTATACAAACTGTAGAGATTGCTCCTAACACAACAGCAATTCGCGCTCTGGATTGGGATCGCGATCGCTTTGACATTGAATTTGGTTTGCAAAACGGTACAACCTACAACTCTTACTTAATCAAGGGTGACAAAATCGCGTTGGTTGATACCTGCCACACAAAATTCCGCGATCTCTATTTAGAAACGCTCAAAAGCATTGTGAATCCCAAGGCGATTGATTACATCATTGTCAATCACACAGAGCCTGATCATAGCGGCTTAGTTGAAGACGTTCTTCAATTAGCTCCCAGAGCTACCGTCTTAGCATCTAAAGTTGCACTTCAATTTCTAGAAAATTTGGTACAAGCCACATTTATAGTGTAAAGTAAATTTTGTAGTCATGACACAGATTGCTTTGTATGGTTTCTGCGGATTTTGAGTCTTGGGGCTATGCAAGGGTATCGACAGACGAGCAAGCGCAAGACAAAGACGCGCTTCTCAAGCAAATGCAGCGGCTACGGGATGCAGGTGCCAATAAAATCTTCTTTGATATCGACAAACGTACCAAGCATGATCGCAAGGGTTTGCTGAACTTAATTAAAGCAGTCCAAGAACTCCCGGTTAACCACAATGTCAGATTGTTACAATTTACTCGTTTAGATAGAGTCGCGGCATCACAAGTCATCTTTTACAAATTGCTCGGCGAACTTCAAAAGAAAAAGATTAAACCAATTGCTCTTGACGATCCATTTGATTTAGATTCAGTTGGGGGAGAGCTGACGGTTGATATTCGCTT
>CAZZVG010000336.1:0-3311 GCA_964657295.1 Iningainema sp.
GATGGTCTTGATCCCGATCTCATCACTCACTCTACCCTGTCTCTAGGTACTGTGAATCAGGTATGGCGCTACTTCAACGAAGGTGGTGTCGAAAATATTGTCAACTCTCTGCTATTTATCGCTGATACTTGCCTGTCAACTTCATACAATCCCCCACCACCAAAAGCCGTTCCCCGTGTAGGGTTGTATGAGTGGCTTTTACAAGAGGAAGGAAAAGAGAGTATCCGACTCCCCCACTCTCCGACTTCCCGACAGTCGGCATTCTTTTCTACCGTGCTCATTATTTATCGGGGAACACTAAAGTTATTGATGCTTTGTGTACAGCTTTGGTAAAGCAAAATCTGCAACCGATACCAGTGTTTGTTTCTTCGTTGCGTGAAGCTGGTGTCGGCTCTTTTTTAAGTGAGTTTTTTCAACCCAAAGACTCAGAACAAATTGCTGTACTGCTGAATACTACCAGTTTTTCGTTGGCACGGTTGGATACGGAAACTCCTCAAGTTGAGTTGTGGCAGAAGTTGGATGTACCAGTGTTGCAGGTGATTCTGAGTGGGGGATCTGTTGAGCAGTGGGAGTTAGAGTTTCAAGGACTTTCTCCCCGCGATCTAGCGATAAATGTAGCTTTGCCGGAAGTGGATGGGCGAATTATTACTCGCGCTGTATCTTTTAAGACTTTGCAAACCCGCAATCCTCATTTAGAAACGGATGTCATGGTTTATGAACCAGTGAGCGATCGCATTGAGTTTGTCGCACAACTAGCATCTCATTGGGTTCGACTGCGCTCAAAACCACCCCAAAAACGTCGTATCGCTTTAATTTTGGCAAATTATCCCACCCGTGATGGACGCCTTGGCAATGGTGTGGGATTGGATACGCCAGCAAGTTGTATTGAAATCCTCCGCGCTTTGCAGTTGGCTGGGTATGAGGTGGAAAATGTACCCGACGATGGCGATGAGTTAATTAATCGCCTCACGAATTTTGTGACGAACGATCCGGAGAGTCGGGAGTGGCGTCCTATGCAGCAAAGTGTTTCTTTGTTAGAGTATCAAGAGTATTTTGCGTCTTTACCAGAATTCGTGCAGTTAGCGATTGGTAAGCGTTGGGGATTAGAAGAGGAGGAGAAGAGCTTAAGAAAGAATTCTTCAGTGTGCGATTCCATTCCTCCACTCCCCTCGTCTTTCCCTATACCGGGAATTCAATTGGGTAATGTGTTTGTAGGAATTCAGCCGGCGCGTGGTTATGATATCGATCCTAGTTTGAATTATCATGCTCCAGATTTGGAACCAACTCATGCTTATTTAGCTCTTTACTACTGGGTGAGAAAATGTTTTAATGCTGATGCTGTGATTCACGTTGGGAAACATGGAAATTTGGAATGGCTACCTGGAAAAAGTGTGGCTTTATCAAGTCATTGTTATCCAGAGATAGCTTTGGGGGCACTTCCTCACTTATATCCTTTTATTGTTAATGATCCCGGTGAGGGTTCACAAGCAAAACGTCGCGCTCAAGCGGTGATTTTAGACCACTTGACGCCGCCGTTGACTCGTGCGGAACTCTACGGTTCTTTACAACAGTTGGAAAATTTGATTGATGAGTATTATGAGGCTGAAAGTTTAGATCCAGATCGATTACCAGTCATTTGCGATCGCATTGAGGCATTGGTTGTCAAAGAAAATCTTCACCAAGATTTGAAATTTAAGATCGAGCCTACCGAAAATTCCATCCCAAATCCGTCTGAGATGATCCCCGGAGGGAAACTGTACAGATCGTCACTGAGGGGGGAAAACCCACTTTCCGCAAAATCCGAAATCCTAAATTTTCTCAATTGTGCTGATGGCTATCTTTGTGAGTTGAAAGAAGCTCAAATTCGCGACGGCTTGCACATTTTTGGGCAGTGTCCTCAAGGGCGACAGTTACGGGATTTAATTGTGGCGATCGCACGTCATCCCAATCGCAATTCACTAGGACTCACCTGCGCTTTAGCTGAAGATTTGGGCCTGGATTTCGACCCTTTGACAGAGGATTTTAGCAATCAGCTATCAGCGAAAGATTGTCAGATTTTAGATCATCAAGGACACTCCTGTCGTATTGTTGGCGATGCAGTTGATGTGTTGGAACAATATGCTGCTGAACTGGTAGAAGAACTCCTCACTCCCGAAGGAGAGGGGGAGAGGGGGAGAGAGAGAAAATTACATCGGTTCGGGAGTGGCTCTGCAACGCAACTGCTTCTTCCCACTGTCTTGAATTGGATCAAATCGAGTCTCATTCCTTCGTTACAACAAACCGATCAAGAAATGACCTACTTGTTGCGTGGACTTGAGGGTAGGTATGTCCCTAGTGCACCTTCAGGATCACCCACACGCGGACGCCCGGAAGTCCTGCCAACAGGTAAAAATTTTTACTCAATAGATATTCGAGCTATCCCGACAGAAACGGCTTGGGATATAGGTAGAAAAGCAGCAGAAACACTCATTGAATGCTACACGCAAGAACATGGAGAGTATCCAAAAACAGTAGGATTATCGTTGTGGGGAACTGCCGCGATGCGGACAGGAGGTGATGATATTGCTGAGGCGTTGGCTTTAATTGGTGTACAACCTGTATGGGATGGGACAGCGCGACGAGTGGTGGACTTTGAAATTTTACCACTTTCGGTTTTAGGGCGTCCTCGTGTGGATGTAACTTTACGGATTTCTGGCTTCTTCCGAGATGCTTTTCCCAATTTGATTGATTTATTTGATCGAGCGGTTGCCGGAGTGGTGGCGTTGGATGAGCCGCCAGAAGAAAACCCCATAGCCGCGCAAGTTCGCAAAGAAACTGAGTTTTGGACAGAATTTGGTTTCAGTTTACAAGAGGCAGGAGAGCGATCGCGCTACCGTATTTTTGGTTCTAAACCAGGTGCTTATGGTGCTGGGCTTCAAGGCTTGATTGAATCGCAAAACTGGACAGATGACGAGGATTTAGCTCGTGCCTACATTAACTGGAGTTGCTACGCCTATACTTCAGACGGGGGAGCCGGGGGAGCCGGGGGGGAAAGTAATAGAGATTTTACCAACTCCCACAAATCATTACCTGAAGTCTTTGAACAACGGTTGCAGCAAATGGAGATTGTCCTACACAACCAAGACAACCGTGAACATGATTTGCTCGATTCTGATGATTATTACCAATTTCAAGGTGGTTTAACGACAGCAGTACGTGCTGTACGAGGGAAAAACCCAGAAACTTATTTTGGTGATAATTCTATTCCTGCCAAGCCGCGAGTTCGCCAACTAAGAGAAGAAATTGCAAGAGTGTACCGTTCGCGGGTTATT
>CAZZVG010000336.1:3321-6559 GCA_964657295.1 Iningainema sp.
ACCCTAAATGGATTGCAGGAGTCATGCGCCACGGTTACAAAGGCGCATTTGAAATGGCCGCGACAGTAGATTATCTATTTGCTTATGATGCTACAGCCAAATGTGTGGAAGACCATATGTATCAAGGGATAGCAGAGGCTTACTTATTTGATTTGGCTGTTTGCGAATTTATCCAAGATCGCAATCCTTGGGCTTTGCGTGATATTGCTGAGAGATTGCTAGAAGCATACAAGCGTAATTTATGGCAGGATGTAAATATAGAAACATTAGAAAGTTTGCGAAATTTAGTTCATCAAGCTGAAGCAATAATTGAAGAAAAAACGGTGGTGTAGATAAAAATTATGGATAACCTTGCTTATTTGCATGTAGCCTTCGCCTACGAAGATTCTTCTGCTGGTGAAATAGTCTCCCCAGTATCTTTGTTAAACAAAGCCGCCTCCCCTGACTGGAAAAGACTTTCAAGTCGGGCTTGGAAATACATGCTCCCCCTTGTGATCACCTTATCTGTACTTAGTGTTGTAAGTAGTGCTCTTGCGCTTGAAAAAGGCGATCGAGGTCCTTCTGTTAAAACCCTACAACAAAAGTTGAAAGGTGCAGGATTCTATCAAGCTGCTATCACTCAAGTCTACGATTCACAAACAGAAGATGCTGTCAAGCATTTCCAAAGAACAGCTGGATTAGACGATAGCGGTATTGCTGGATCGGCTACTTTGCAAAAATTAGAGAGCTGGCGTCGTTCCTCTGTTGACACTGCCCAAGCCAAAAAACCTATTGCAGAAAGTGCCCAAGACAAAAAACCCAGTGCTGAAACTGTCACGAATAAACCACACGATCCCAATTATCTTGAGAAAGGTGATGAAGGTGACAAAGTTAGAGTCTTACAAGAACGACTGCGAATAGCTGGCTTTTATTATGGTGACTCAACTGGAATATTTGGTCCGATCACCCAAGAATCTGTTAGGCGGTTTCAAGTAGCTTACAACTTAGATGTTGACGGTGTTGTCGGACCAGCAACACAGAAAAAATTGCCGCCATTAAACATTGGTTATGGGGAAGACACGCCTAAACAGCATACTGACCAAGATCAACTTAATACGGGATCTCGCGGCGAGGCAGTGAGAATTCTTCAGGGCGAGTTGATTAAAGCCGGATATTTAGAGGGAGAACCAAATGGTTACTATGGTCCCTATACAGCAGATGCTGTACGTAAGTTTCAGAAAGCTAATTTCTTGAGTGTCAGTGGTATTGCCGGTCCAACCACACGGGCTAAGTTGTATAGCTTAGTCAATACGACTTCCAAGAGTGAATTTGATGTCCAAGAAATACAAAGACGACTACAATCAAGAGGTTTTTACAAAGGTCCTCTCAACGGTGTGATGGGAGATGACACTAAGAAAGCAATCAGACAGGCACAGCAATTCTACGGAATCAGTTTGAATGATGTTAAAACTGGACACTTTTAGCATTTAACTGAGTGACTCGTTAATAAGTTGGTAATGCGCTACTCGGGTCATGGGGCATGGGGAAGAGAATTTCTCTTCCATGTAGTCCCAATGCCCAATTCCCCTATAGATCGCGCCTAGCAACTTGAGTACAGTAGCACCTCTGCCTAAAATTTTCATCTAAGTGCTAAAGCGGCATTAGTGCCCTTTGGCACTTAGGACAAACAGCGTGGATTGTCATTTGACAGTCGAGCATTTGATAACCTTCTTTTTGGGCAGTTTTCGCTCCCGTTTTTAAAATAGAGTCATTTTTGAACTCGATGGTTGTATTGCACCTGATGCAAATCAGATGGTGGTGGTGATGGGGATAGGGCTGGTTCAGTTCGTAATGTTTATGTCCCTCTCCTAATTCTAGTTCTCTCAAGATTCCCATCCGTGCCATCAACTTGAGAGTCCGATAAATCGTCGATAAGCTGATTCCTTCGTGTTGACCTTCTAATCGATGGTAAAGATCCTCCGCACTGAGATGTTCTCCTTGCGGTAGTTCTTGAAAAATTTGTAGAATTGTTTCTCGCTGTGGTGTTAAACGCCACCCACGTTCGTTTAGTTCTGCTCGAAGGGAAGTTGCCGTGTAGACAGTCATACTAGTTTTTCTCAACAAAGCCTATTAGTTGCGAATATAGCAAAAGTTTGACTTGATTTGCAATAATAAAAGCTTGTTGAGAATTGTTTCTAACTAATATGAGTTACTAGTTATATAGTCATGGGAAATAGGCATAATTACTTTTTTCCCAAAGAGTGATCCATAAAAATAAATGCCCAGCCGTATTGGGGAATATTGCGCGAAGCTCGCTCTTGGGTTGCTTCCCCCGGCAGACTTCGCGCGAAGTCTCGGGGAGAGAGTACTCTCTCCCCGGAGCTTCGCGCGAATGCTGGGTCATTCCGCCCGAGGAGGATGCGGATTTCGTAGCCGCGATGGAAGATGTGCTGGAGGTCTACCAGCGCCCCTATGACCCGCAGTTTCCAGTGGTGTGTATGGATGAACAACCTGTGCAGCTAACCTGGGAAACCCGCATACCGCTGCCACCGGAACCAGGGAAACCAGCACGCTATGACCATGAATACGAACGCAATGGTACAGCTTGCGTCTTCATGTTTTGCGAACCATTGGCCGGGAAACGCAGCGTTTGGGCTGAAGAACACCGCACCATGATCGATTGGGCGCAGAAAATTCAGCACCTGCTCGACGTCGAATATCCGAATGCCAAAAAAGTTCTCCTGATCTGTGACAATCTCAACACCCACAAACCGGCTTCCCTTTACAAAGCCTTCCGTCCAGAAATCGCGAGAAAACTCCTTGATCGTCTTGAATTCCATCACACACCAAAACATGGCTCTTGGCTTAATATGGCAGAAATTGAATTGGCTGCCCTTACTAAACAATGCCTTGATCGTCGCATCCCTGACCTGCCAACCCTCCAGACAGAAATTGCCGCCTGGAACACCCACCGCAATAACGACACCAAAACCATTTCCTGGCAATTCACCACCACCAATGCCAGAATTAAACTTAAAAAACTATACCCTGTTTTTAATGATTAATCCCTACTAGAAAAAAACACAATATTTTTAGTAGGTGTGTCATGATTTTGCTCTTGAAAACTGTAGTATATTGTCGTCCCGTTGCAGCGATCGCGGCAGTGAAATTCACCCTCACTCAGGGAATTAGTCACAAAGACGCTTAAAAGCGTAGGTGCCTTGTGCCGGCTACCGTCTGCCTTCTGAAAGCCCTCCTA
>CAZZVG010000337.1:0-6555 GCA_964657295.1 Iningainema sp.
GTTTAGCTACCAGTACCATTTAGTATCAGCGGATATTGAATATGAAGCAAATTATCCAATTAAGTTGCTAAAGAAGCAATGGTTAGCAAAGTGGAAAGAATCAACAGAGCTTTTTCTAAATAGCCAAGTTCATCAAGAAAAGAATACTAATTTTGATTATCCCTTAATTACCGATTTTGAATTGCTAAAGAAGCTTGTTATACCAGTAAAGAATAATCCTGATAATAAATTAACTTTATATTTAATTATTTTAGAAGTTATTCTTTTTAAACCCTATTATTCACTTGGTAATGGTAGTGATGCTCAGTTCAAAGATTTGAAAATAACTGACGAAGAAAAACTGACTAGTAAACTGAATGTGTTGGCTAGAACACTAGATATATACCCAGATGTTGTTACACGTTTTAAGTCTAACTATAAGGAGGCAATTAATGGGATTAAAGGTGGTTTAAATCCTTGGATAGTAGGTGTCTTTGGGGCGATTGTGCTAGCAGTAGCAGCTGCATTTTTCACTCCTGCTATAGCAGCTTTATTAGCACCAATACTAGCACCCGGTCTTTCCGGTGCAGCAGCAGTGTCAGCAGTTTTAGCTGCTCTTGGGGGTGGTGCGATCGCAGCAGGTGGATTTGGAATGGCTGGTGGTTTTGCAGTAATTGTTGCTGGTGGTGCGATTCTTGGTGCAGGTGCAGGTGCTGGCGTTGGTGCTTTATTTGCTCAATCTCCTGAATCCGCTCTAATACAAGCCGCCAAACTGGAAGTAGTAATGAAAGAGATTGTACATATTCAAAAAGATATTCGTTTAGCTCAAGACATTATTAAAAACCAAAGACAAGCTATTCGCTCTCTTGAGGACGAGCGAGATGATTTACTTATTAACAAGGAAAAAAATAGGCAAAAAATTGATAATCTTGAGAAAGCTATTGAATATTTGAAGAACGCATTAAAGAGAAACCAAGACTTACTATAACCCAATTCCTTACCGAACAAGGGTTTCAAAGCGTTTGTGACCAACTCAACCCTATAACTAGGACTAAGATTTAGGAGTGCCAGATCTTCTGTGAGATTAAAACTGATACCAATTATTTGGAAATGATGCTGTTTTCAAGAAGTCATCAATAAGCCTTGAGCAAAAGGAGCGGTTTCATGAATGAAAATCTATCTTTTATAACACATAGCTCTCAGCCAGAAGTTAGGACTAACCGCAAGCAGATAATAGAGGAAATTATTGAAGCACTATCCCAACAAGATCTTCAAGTTTTCTACCTTGATGGTAAAGAAATTTCGAGTAAACAAACCTTTTTAACAAAAGCCGCTGAGGCAATGAAATTCCCCGCCTATTTTGGGGCTAACTGGGATGCTTTTGATGAATGTATCACTGATTTAACATTGTGTCCAGATCGGAAATATGTCATATTATATGAACGCCCTGATATTTTTGCCCAAGCTGATCCTATTGCGTGGCAAATAGCACTGCAAATTTTGCGTTCTGCGGAAGAGTACTGGGGAAAAACAAACACACCACTGGAAGTCTTTCTCTTGAATTAAATAAACAAGCGATGTCTAGCGACAAGCCCTGACGCTCCTACGTCGCTAACGCTTCGCTATCGCTACCGCTGACGCTAACACAGTCCCTAGCCGCTCCGCGTTTACGCTTCACAGCCACAACTACTAGTAAAAAACCGTCTCAATCTGGGCGGGAGTTCTAACCTTTAAAAATTAGACGATATTAATTTGTTAATCTACAAAAAACAATGACGACGCTGCTAATTCAAACCCAAAGCATCCCACTCACGGTCAATCTCCCTGCGATCAAATCGATGAGTGTTGAACAGTTCTACGAATTCTGTTTAGCCAATCGCGATTTGAGAATTGAGCGTACTGCCAGTGGGGAAGTCGTTATCATGCCACCAGCTTTTTCAGATACAGGTAATCGCAACGGTAAGATTTTTCAGCAACTTGCGAACTGGGCAGACCAAAATGGAACAGGTGAAACCTTTGACTCCAGTGCAGGCTTTATCCTGCCTAATGGGGCAACTCGCTCCCCGGATGCCTCGTGGATGAAACTAGAGCGCTGGAATGCTTTAACTGAAGAACAAAAAGCCTCATTTGCTCCGATTTGTCCAGACTTTGTGATTGAATTACGCTCTTATAGCGATACTCTCAGTGGATTGCAAGATAAGATGCAGGAATATATTGACAACGGTGCATCACTGGGTTGGTTGATTGATCGCAAAAACCGCAAAGTTTACATCTACCGCCCCAATCAAGAACCAGAAGTCTTGGATAATCCTGAAACAGTGAGTGGCGATCCAGAGCAACCAAGATTTGTCTTGCGGATGGCAAAAATCTGGTGATTGATATCATTGTAAGGTAAGGATTTAATCGAAATCATTGACATCAAACGCGGAATACTTAGATACGTTTGTATTTTTAGGGATAAAAACAATGACTGAAGCGTAATTAACCGCAACCACAATCCCTGGAAACAACCTAATAAATATGCTTGCTGCTATTGGAAAGCGTGACTATTCCCGGTTCCAAGAAATAGAACAAGTTTTTGTTTCTCAATACGGGGAAGAAGTTTGGCAGGAGGTTTTTAACTTTCGCGTCTTACCAGCACTTGACAAGTTGACTAGCCAGTGGTTGTTAGCACAGTGGATGAGCCACGGAATCAACAGCATCAAGAAAATCGCATGAATATTGTGTAGAAGAATGTATGTTTCTGGAGCATTTTCCCCTATTTTTTTACCTAACGTTGAGTGATGGCTTGCTTGGAAATAGGAGTTTTGGGTGATAATTGAGAAGGATTAGGATAAGGAGTAACTATGTTGTCTGTAAAAGGGACATTCCAAAATGGTGTTGTACACGTTAATGAGCCTGTTGCTGGACGGGATGGGCAAAGAGTGCTGATTGTGTTTTTGCCAGAGGAAAATGAATCACTGATCGCAGATTCAGCCTGGGGTGATTTTGCCCAACTACTCAAGGAATGTCAGGTAAATACAGGGATTCGTGACTTAGCTCACCAACATGATCATTATCTCCACGGCACACCAAAGCGGGAAGATTAAGCGGGAGTGAAAGTTTTTGTAGACACAGCCGCATGGATTGCTCTCGCCAATGCCGATGATGAATTCCATCTTCGTGCAAACCAAATTATGAGTGACTTGCTCACTCGAAAGGCAAGATTAGTTACAACTGAGTTTGTGCTGCTGGAAGTGGCAGATGCCCTCGCTGCTCCAAATCTCCGGTCAACTACTATCCAGTTCATTAACCGATTGCGACAAGCTCCGATTTTACGCATCATTCCTCTCAGTGAAGACCTGCTAGCAGATGGTTGGACGCTTTACAGTCAACGCTTAGATAAAGGCTGGGGATTAACCGATTGCACCAGTTTTGTAGTCATGCTGAGTGAACAAATCACCCAGGCGTTTACGATCGCTCGCCACTTTGAGCAAGCAGGATTTGTAAAGCTTTTGTAGTTGGTGATATTTGCGTGTTTCATTCAAGTCTACCTCACTTCAATTGCTCCCAAGGAGCGAAGATTTCGTCTTTGATCTTCCGTTAACCCAACAACACCTGTAATGTTCATCCCTTCACAAGGTTTAGGGATTTTCAAAGATACAGGTAGTTCAGATTCACCTTTGTGCATGCTTCTCAACTGGATGATTCCATTATCGATGCCACTGGCGATTAGTTGACCATCGGGGCTAAAGGCAACTGATAGTACCTCATCAGCTTCTTCCTGAAAGAATTTTATGGGCTTTTGATCGCGAACATTCCATAAATATATAGTTCCGTCTTGACAACCACTGACGAGGATCTGTCCATCAGAACTGAAAGCAACTGAATGTACCCAGTTCTTATGTCCTGTTAGAGTTTTGATGCACTCACCAGTACGAACATGCCATATCTTGATGGTGTGATCGTTGCTGCCGCTGGCAATTAGCTGCCCATCGGGACTGAAGGCGATCGCTCTGACTAAGTTCTGATGACCTGACAATATCTTGGGAGAAGCATCAATGTGAACATGCCAAATCCTGATTGTACGATCGTCGCTGCCACTGGCAATGAACTGTCCATCAGGACTGAATGCAACCGATCTTACCCAATTCGTATGACCTGACAATATAGAACGTCCAATACCTTGATGAACATCCCAGATTCTGACAGTGTGATCATCACTGCCGGAAGCAAGTAGCTGTCCATCAGGGCTGAACGCAACCGATCTTACCCAGTGATTGTGATCTGTCAGAACTTGAAGACATTGCTTACCCCCATTAGGTTGAAGATCCCAGATTCTGATGCTGCGATCGTCACTGGCACTGGCAAGCAACCTACTATCACTAGAGAAAGCTACTGACCAAATGCGGCTTGTATGTCCTCGTAAAGTGGTGGCGATCTTACGAGTATGAAGATCCCATATTCTAATCACCTTGTCTTCACCACCACTGGCTAAGAACCCGCCAACCCCCCTGACGAAGGAGGATGAAGGGGGATTGGGGCTGAAAGCAACCGATAAAATCGAATTAGAGTATCCCCTCACTATGTTCAAGCACTTACCATCCGAGGCATCCCAAGTTCTTACAGTTTGGTCGTCACTACCACTAGCAATCCGCTGTCCATCCAAGCTAAAAGCTACAGACCAAACTCGATTATCATGCCCGTACAAAATGTTCAAGCACTTACCATCCGAGGCATCCCAAATTCTCACAGTGTTGTCATCACCGCCACTGATGATTCGTTGACTATCAGAACTGAACGCTACTGACCTAACCCAATTATCATGTCCTGACAGGGTTATACGACATTTACCTGTACGAACATCCCAGATTTTCACAGTGTTGTCATCACCGCCACTAACAATTTGTCGCCCATCAGAACTGAATGCCACTGATCTTACCCAGTTCTTATGTCCCGTTAAAGTCTTGAGGCACTCACCTTTTTGAACTTCCCATATTTTGATCGTCTTATCTTCTCCACTACTAGCCAATATCCCCCCTTCGCCCCTTTTAATCAAAGGGGTTGAGGAGTTTGGACTAAAGGCAACTGACCAAACCTTACCAACATGTCCTGTTAGGGTTTTTAAGCACTCACCAGTATCGACATTCCATATCTTCACCGTTCCATCTTCACTACTACTAGCAAGTAGCTTGCCATCATCGCTAAAGGTGACCGAACGAACACAACTACTATGCCCTTCTAGTGTGCTGAAGAACTTACCAGTTTTAATATCCCATATCCTGATAGTTTGGTCTTCACTGCCACTGGCAAACTTTTGACCATCAGGACTAAAAGCGATCGAGCGAACCCAGTGAGTATGTCCTTTACAGATGGAACGTCCTTGTCCCTGAAATAAGCAAATTTCGCCATTAGAAGAACCGATCGCCAAAGACTCTCCGCTAAAGGCAACTGACAAAATACTGCCGAAGGGTTCTTTAAAAAGAGAATCATCCAGATGAGCACCTGTAAAATTTGTATTTTGCAGGTTGGCATAACTCAAGTCAGCACCTTTAATGACAGTTTGGCTTAAATCCTGACCTGCTAATGCTTCTGAATCAAATTGCAACAATATTGTTACAGCATACCCAGCAAGACACCCAACTTCCCTTTCCGTTTTGCCTCGCGTGGTTTTGATAATCTTCAGCAGACACTCAGCAGCAGTTTTCGATCTGTCAAGCATATATTCGAGTAGCTCGAACATTCCCTTCGTTAGTTCTCTTTGTCTGTTCGTGAGATCTCCTAGTCTAAAAGCATCGAATAAACGGATTAATGGTTCGGTAGAAAATTCTTTGAGCGGCGCAATTGCTATGACTTCACCCTGTTCATCTACTTGTCGTTGAAAATAGGAAGACCAAGTATAGGACTGAGGTGGAGCTTTCTTATCTACATACGACGCATCAAGAGCCAGATCGACAAAGTCTGGAGCTAATACTCCCAGTTGTGCAGCAAATTTATAGGCGATAAAAAACTCTAGGAAGGAGCGATGAGCTAACTCGTAGTCACCATCAGCATTTCGAGTTAACATAGACTGACCCATCATGTCGTAGCTCCAGTGGTCTACCTTCTCCAGATCCTGTACAATGACACCAAATAATAAGCGAATTCGTTCGGGAAACTTTCGATAGTTAAGTTGCATTTGATCGGTGACAAACATCTCCCAAGACAGCTCGCATAAAAAGTAAAGCTTGTCAGCAGGAGAAGTAAATGTGCGCTCTGCTTTAATATCCCGAGCCATTTTGTGTCTCACAGCTAAGAGATAGATATGAGACAAGTCCACTGATTGACCAATATCAATTTTTGGTAGTGCGTCCAGAATCAAGTCAATCATCACTGGTCGTTTAGCTAAATCCAGTAATTTATGATTGCTAGTGACCTGTTCCACAATAGCGTCTCTTTCTACAGTTGTCTTATCAGAGAGACGAGATCGCAGCACTTCACGGATTTGAACGTCGCTAAATGTCTGGAGTTCCAGCACCTCAAATTGGGGACCACTCAGCTTCTTAGCTCTTGTTGGCTGTTCTACATCAATGGAATTTAACACAGCTGCATTTAGCA
>CAZZVG010000338.1:0-6543 GCA_964657295.1 Iningainema sp.
CCAGCAAATGATGCTAAACATTGCTCAATTTGGCGATCGCATTTCTGGATATGAGCCTCCAACTAGTGGCGATCGCCGCTAGTTGGAGGCTCATATCTTGCACCTGGAAATTTGAATGTCAATTCCGTGACTAAGTGTGAAAGAGCGCATTCGTTCAATGTATAGTAAAATCAAGCACACAAGTAATTTTGGTAGGCAAGCTTGCAAAGCCATTTGTGCAGCTTCTCCCCAATCAGGTAGATCTTTGTTGGCGATCGTTGAAATCTAAATTACTTTAATAATTATCGGATTTACTTATCAGTTGGTTGTGGTATATTTTCTGTTTTAGTTGTCGTCATTTGTGATACGGCAGTAATATCTGTTGAGCCATCATTAGCCTTTTTTTCCTGAAGAACTTTAGTCTGTTGAGATGAATCTGTAGTAGTTGGAGAAGAACTTAAGATATCTTCTGCTTTGCTTATAGTATCCTTAGCAAGTCTTTCACTAAAACCAACAATAAAAGCCACTGCAAAAATAACAGATTTTTTTTGATCTACATCATCAGTGAATTTAATAACCTCTGGATTTAGTAATATTTTAGAATTAATGAATGCTAAAAATAGAAGTCCAAAGCTTCCTCCAATAATTGGCTTAACTGCTCCAATAAGAAATGGAGTGATTTTATCATCATATTTGTGATCCCTAAAGTCCTCAATTCTTATTAAGATACTTATAATGCTGCCTAATGTACCCCCTGCAAGTGCTATTGCTATTTCGTCAACATATTGAATATGTTTTTCAAAACGAGTGGATTTTAATTCTTTTGGATTTAAATTTGTTGTGTCTTCGCTTGATTCATCCCTCAGAGTTTTTTGGGATATACTTTCCCTTTGATATCCATTTTTAAAAAGAAAATTAATTGCGGGTCGAGAACGATCAGCAATTATAATAAAACCAGTAATGCCTCCATATATAAAAATTGCACTTATAAGTCCTAAAAGCACCCTAATCGGTTTTGATGGTGAATGATAAAGTTGTAAAAACGATTGAGATAAACTTCCAATTGGAAAGTTTTTATACTGATAAAAACCTTGTTGAGCTTGAAATCTCATAACTTTAGCAAAGTCTAAATTATCAGATGACTCATGCAAAGATTCTATCGCCAGTTCGAGATTTTCATTTATTTTTTTTAGTTCATTAATAATGATATGACGATTATTTGGTATAATTTTTTTCAGTTTTTCCCACCAATTATCTGTAAAAGATTTTTTTGTGATGAGGTGTTTAATTTTTTGTTGAAGCGTAAGTATTAAAGCTAATTCTATTTGTACATCTTTTGAATGCTGAGATTTTATTAAGTATTGTTTATTCAAATTATCTAGATTATTGTTTTCCCTCGATATTTGATTCACAGAACGGCGAGATTCTTCTAAAATTTCTGTAATATTTTGTTGAAAATTATATGTTTTAATAATATTTTGACTATCATCAGACTCGTTTTGTTTGTGATTAGAAGACATTTTTACTCAACTCACTTATACGTAATTTTTAACTACTGAATAGAGATTTGAATTTACGCATTGACAAAAATACGCTTGTGTGGTTTATGCAATAGTAGACATAAATTACCTCAATTAAGTTGAAATTTAAACTTAGAGGACAAAAGCCCTCTTTCTACTTTTTATAAATGTTAGCGAAATCAACTTATGCACTTAATCAGTTGGAACGTGGAATATCAGCTTTACCGAAAAGTTTTGAAAGTTGACGAAAGAATAAGGGTTTCAGCCGTCAAGTCCCCTCATGCCCGTGTGGTGTGGGGGGATTTTGCATAGAGGGGCAGAGGGGAGCAGTTGACGGCTCAATGAAGAGAATTTAAGTACATTTCTTATACTGAGTGTCAGATTAACGAATTTTTTATTCTCAATTATAGAGCTTATTGACAATAAACTAGATGGAATTTACCCCCCTACTACCCAAAATCCCATATAACGTTTTGGCTTTTTACAAGGGTTGTAGAAGTTTCTAAGCCATTCTTTTTTGCTAAAGCTATAATCTTTGAATAAAAAGCGCGTGACGTGCGTATGTGCGAGAGGGATATCGTTACACACACGGAACCCCGACCCCTCGCCACAGATGCCAGACCCAGAATCGGCAGCAAGGCACGCGAAATCATCTCGCCGTATAATCCCCCAACCCCTCGCTAAACGCCCTTAACAGCCCGAACTGTGGTGAGGTTGGTTAAGCCTGTGCTTTTATCTTAGTTTTCTGTGCCTATACTTTTATTCTTTGGTATCAGATGACTGGGGGCTTGAGACGAAGGTGGGCATCTATTCCTTTGAACACTTTTACTGAAGCATTAGAAGCCTTTAGAACGGCTATGTCTTATCGATTTTTTGATTGGCTAACCCATAATCGTGACGTATTTGCTGCCTATAAAGCCAGTTTGGGCTATATTTGGGCTTAATTTTTGTTTAAGTCCCACTATTTTCTCCAGGACTCCCCTAACTCATAAATACTCCCTCCTACTCCCTCTAACCCTCCCTTTTTGGGCTTTGTAGGTGATCGCAACATTCCCTAAATTATTTCTTCTTATTTCTTCTCCACTGTTACAGCACACAAACACCCCTGCTACTTCTTCACCCTACCTTCTTAGGCTTTATAGGCGCTGCTGACAGACACATAAAAAAGTCCCTCACACCTGCTACGGCGGGAGGGGACTGGATTAACAAGGGTTGTTTTGGTACTGTGGTGGAAGTACACTTTAGATTTTTTGGATCTGTTAACACTTATCTCCCTAATGATCTCAAAATATTAATGATCTTCCCCGCGCCTTCAGGTCTACCATCGCCACCAGCATAACCGCCTACTACAGCCCTTAAATCGTCATCAGAGAGTTCCTCTGTTTCACAAAACGTTTCATCGGAGAGTTCAGCAAGTTCCTTAACGGGGTAAGGTACAACACTATATGCAGGAGAATCTGATTCTTGATTTTGTGAAGTTATTTTTTTCATAACAGTAGAAGCCCCATTACATTATTGAGTCAAAAGTTGATATTTCCATTATTACATCAAGCAAAGTGATCGTGATTTTACAATAAATCAACAGAGATAGTCAGTAGATTTATTTTTACAAGTATTATGCACATTTTTGTGCTGCAAATTACTAACGCATACCTATGTATGATGGCGATTGCAACGCTACCTCTTTAAACCTTCCTCTCATCACCCACACATAAAAGAAGGTCTTTCCTCATTAAGACAGAGGTTAATTAGTTTTTATTAGCGATTGTTTCGTGGAACTGTAAAACTTGCACTAAGTACAGCTTTGCATAAGTTCGTAGCGAATTGACAGAGGAAAACTTTTGACGGTAAGGTGAGCAACAGGAACTACCCTCAACCATTCAACATTATGATTGGTCGGCAAAAAACCTACTCTGTGCAACTTACAGAACAAGAAGAAAGGCTATTGCAGCAACAAGCGATCGCTCGCAAAACAGGTCAAAGCAAAGCCAAACGTGCCAAAATTATACTCACGACTGCCGAACACCCAGATTCAGTAGATCACAAACTTTTTCTTCAAGGGTAATGGCGAAAAATCAGTAAGTGTAGTTAAGTAATTAAGGATACTTTGTCTATAAGAAAAAATTATAAATTTATAAACAGTGACAAAAAATGAAATGATGAAAATAATGCATAATATATAGGTGAAAATATATTGAATTTTTCATCAGGAGAACAGGTTCTAACAGACTCAGAGACCTTAAAAGAGACTCTTGAGTGTTTAGCAGAAAATCTTTCTATTGAAACCCAAGGGGCATGTGACCAAAAAACCTTATTTGGGATTAAAAACTTATAGCAGTTTAACAGTTTGCTCAAAATCTTTATCTGCTGCTCTGGCTGATAGATATGCTCAATATCAGCAACAGTTAAGGCAGGAGCAGATACAAAATATACTCTGCCGTACTCTTGAGTCCGATGAGTATCCACCACCTTCCCTTAGAAAAATTGCTCTCTCAACTGGCATTGGTCTGGGCACTTTTTACCACTATTGCCCTACTTTGTGCCACGCTATTTCTTTACGCTACAAAGATTATCAGAAATTTCGTCATAAACAACTAATTGAGCAAGGCTGTCGAGAAGTCACGCGATCGCAAACCGAAGGCAGTCAAGTTATGAGATAATGCTTAGTGAGCCAGTCATTCGACAGAAGCGAACGTTTTGAGCCATTTCAAGCCTATTCAAATATGTCATATTTGACGGTTCACTGTTTTTTCTTCAATACAGGAGTTAAGTATTCTGGAATTTCTGCAAGCCGAATAGCATTACACCCAAATTGGTATGACAACTCAATTGATTGTCCTGCCCCCAATGCAGTGTAAAAACCAATAGCAAATTCAATACTAGCTTTGTCACTAATCTCCTTATTCATTCCAATAACGTAAGGAATATGTTTCACAATTGCCTCAGCTTGTACTTCTGAATAACAAGCATTGAGGAAAATACATTCAATGTGAGTAGTAAACAATTTGAACAGTTCTGCTATAGCTGCTGTATTTACTAGCTGTACATCACCAGTTTGATTTTCAAACGCTAAACCATCATCTTTAGAACCATGTCCACTGAAATGAACAATTTGCGGAGCTAAGTCTAATAACGCTTGAGATATATCTCGCACACGCACAGCCCAACGTTGTTTTAAGTTAAATTCCTCACTTTTTTTCGCCCTATATAACACAGCATCAATTTCTCGTACCTCTTCATCTAATCGTAAAGACGTAGTGTTTTTGGGATTAGCCGTTAGAATCAAAATTGTTTTTCTTCTGTTAGAACTAGAGCCTTGACGCATCGACTGTACTGATTTTCTAAAATCATGTATTTCGCCACCTTGCTCTTGTAGCCGCAATCCGATTTCTTGCTCTGGATCGCCTTTTTGTATTTTTTGACGCGATTCTCGTGGTTCATAACCATCTAAAAGTTTACGTAGTTCAAGCTTGAGCTTGAGTTCACCAATAACTTTATGGGTTTCTCCCATCGCTTCGAGTCCGAGTAGTTCTGAGTATTTGAGCGGATCGTGTTTGGGATAATCGGGGACGGGAACCCATTCGGTGATTTCGAGATTAGGAATACTTTTGTGAATTTTTTGGAATTTTTCGCGGATGATACCGAGAAATAAGCGACGGGTTTTTTGGCGACCGCTAATGGTGATGAAGATTTTTTTGTCTTCGGGATCGGCTTTGATCCGGGCGATGTTGTAGATTTCCTTGTCTTCTTGATATTGCAGCATTACGCCACTGCGCCAATAGATTTGGTTATGAATTTTTTCGTGGGTGATGACGATGAAGCGGGAAATGATGCTTTCGGGGAGAACTTTATAATGGTATTGAAATTCGAGGGTTTCGCCTTCGATCTCTGTTTCGTCTGGTTGGTCTTTGGGCAGAAGCCCTGCAATTAAGAATTGTGTTGGTGTAGATTCTATTTCAAAGCAAAGCTCGAATTCTTTCATCAGCCTGCTCAGATACTCGTGACGCTCGGTAGGGTATTGCTTTGAATCGAGGATGCAGGCGAGATCGGTTAAGGTGAAAATACCTTTGGTTTTAGTTTTGAGGTTTTCATCGCTTAGGAGCGCGTAAATGCCTTCTGTCACCCACGTGGGTTTGAGGACGTTGGTATCTTTGAGGATGAGGTGTTCGCGGAAGTTGAGAACTAAGCCAAGTCGATGCAGCAAGTCGATTAGTAGCTGTTGGTTTTCTTCTTCGGGAATCTTGTTTTCGTAACAGATGCCGATGTAGCGGTTGTAGGTGATGAAGTCATGGGGCATGGATTCGAGTTGTTCTTTAACCTGAAACCATGTCAGGGGTAGAAGGTCGTAGACTTCTTTGAGCTTGGTGATTTCCATCTGAATTGCGGTGCAAAGTTCATCAATGCCGATATTGTCTTTGCAGGAGGTTTCGATAATCGCTCGGATGTTGGGATATTTTTCGCGTAATGCTTTGCGGTTGATGTCAAGGGGTTGTTCGTCTTTTTTGTTGCCAACGATAATCACGGGGGATTGTCCGCCGAAGCTTTCGATTAGTTTCAGCCAATATTCGATACGGTTTTCTTCTTCGCTAGTGCGACAATTACAAACAAGGAGATAGAGGCTGCGCTTAGTTAGAAAAAACTGATGAGTGGCATGATAAATTTCTTGTCCACCAAAGTCCCAAACATTCAGGCGGATGTCTTTGTTCTCGACCTGCACTTTCCAAGTTTCTACAACGAGTCCGTCGGTTTGGGGTTGATTTTCATCATATTCATTGCGGATTAGTCGCTCGATCAGAGATGTTTTGCCGACGCTGCCTTGTCCAATGAGCAAGAGTTTGGCTTCGTGTAATGGTCGAGTTTCATTTCTGCAAATTTGTCTTAAGTAATTAAAAATCTCTTTTGCATCTTTTGAACTAAGAATTTCTGATGGAATCTCGGTTATTTGGTTGTCACTGAGGTCAAGCTTTGTCAGATTGGTTAAATTAGCAAGTGCCTCTGGAATCTCGGTTATTTGGTTGTTACCGAGGTCAAGCTCAGTTAGATT
>CAZZVG010000339.1:0-6540 GCA_964657295.1 Iningainema sp.
CTATTCAACTCTTCTAAGCCTAAATTCCCTAAAGCTTCTAATTGTGGTTGTCCAACACTCGAATCAGGTTCTGAGAAACTCCCTTTATGACTATTGTCTACCTCGGCAACTTCCGTACCTGATAGCTGCCTGCATTGGCTAATATTTTCCAGCCCATTCTTGGCAAAAATGATGGTTTCTTGATTGTTAGATAACTCCAAAACATGAAGATATTCTTCTTTTGCCACCTCGTACTGCTGTAAAACATAATAGACGTGACCACGTAGTAAGTGAGTGTTTGCATCATTGGGTGAATGTTGCGCCACTTTGTCTATTAATGTTGCAGCAACCTCATAGTTACTTTGTAGGTAGGCTTTGTAAGCCTGTTGATATGTCTGTTCGTAATCGTCTATACTTGTTGCCATTTTCCGCCTCCCAATTTCATCCAGCCCACCGGGCACTCCGTAAAATTGCCGTCTGATCGAGCAGTCGCAGACGCCGATTGTTTTCAGCACTTAACAACCACTCTCCCTGCAAAAAGGAAGCCATAGTATCAGGCACATGAGTAGGTGCCATCAAATGCTGTACATCAAGCCAATGCATACTGCCGATTTTCTCCACTGCTAAACCCACGATTGTTTCTTGTTCTTCAATGGCAATCACCTGGATCTCTGAGCGATCCGTGTTTAATGCCATTGTTTCTCCGAGAAATTGACCCAAATCTGCTACCCAAATGACTCTACCTCGTAAATTTAGGGTACCCAAAAGTAAAGGAGAAGCATTAGGAATCGGGGTGATTTTATCAGGACTCAGTTCGATAACTTCTCGAATGCCCGTGGCTAGTAGTGCAAACTCCTGATGCGAGGAAATGTAAAACCTCAAATATAACTCACCTTCAGGACTTTCTACTTGTAGTTCGGGACGGAAGTGATCTTCACTACCTCCTAAAAAGTCAGGTTTACTAACCATATAAGCATTCATCCTTATCCTCGCAGCAGTTGTTTGACAGTTCCTACCAACTCGGTAGGTTGAAAAGGTTTGGCTATATAAGCATCTGCACCCTGCTTCATACCCCAGTAGCGATCAAATTCTTCACCTTTAGAAGAACACATCACCACTGGGACATTTTGGGTTTTTGGATCGGACTTTAACCGACGGCAAACTTCGTAGCCATTCATTCGGGGCATGACAATATCTAACACCACTAAGTCGGGTGGTGTTGAATGAATTGTCTCCAACGCTTCTACTCCATCGTTGGCATGGGTAACTGTTAAGCCACTCGCTTTTAGGAGATCTGTAATCATCTCCCTTTGAGCGATACTATCTTCCACAATCAGAACTGTACTCATAAGATACTTAATCTATCTCAGTCATGTAGATGTTCCCATTTGGCACTTTCCCTGGTTTCCCCGCAAACATTCGTTGTATAAATTTATTCTATTCCTGAAATAATTTACTAGATGTAGAAAATTTTATCTTTTTACCTGATGGCATGAGATTCCTCCATGCTCTCTACCTTCTTAATGAAACAGACTGGTTCTGCGACAATATTTTTTACCTCATCTGATTGTTGAATCAACTTTCCTTGTATCTTTTTTATCACTCCTCACAATACTATAGTGGAAATATTTTTCGACTAACGTGAGTAACTCAGCATTTCCAAACGGCTTTGTCAGATAATCTGTCGCCCCAACCATTCTGGCTTTAGCTCGATCAATAAACCTATTGTTACCAGTAAGCATAATAATCGGCACCAGTTGAAACACTGTAGAATGCCTTAGCATTGAGCAGATATCGTACCCATTTAATTCCGGCATACTTGTGTCGCACAAAATTAAATTTGGTTTGAGTTGAAAAACGAGACTCAGCGCCTCCAGAGGATTGGTGAGTGCGATCGCTTCATAACCTTGTGGCTTCAAAATCGACTCTACAGTTTCACAGATGGCGATCGCACTGTCAATACAGACGACACGTGTTTTTTGACGCTCCTCAAAATCAAGAGGACGATCTGAATAAATACCATTTGATTGCACCGAAGGAACCAGTTTTATCCAACCTTGTTCCACATATGGATACATTGCCTTGGCAACCGTCACAAGATCTCGATCAATATAACGTGCTAGTTGACGTAGAGATGTTTTGCCATCCACCCAGTGCTGAAGCTTATTCACCGTTGCTGTTGGTAGCGAATTCTTCAGTTGAATGAGATCTGTCAGTACCGGAAATTGATTTGGAGACTGAATATGTGGATATAATTGCTTCCACTCTTGCACTTGCTTCACCATTCTTGTCAAAATGGGTGCAATCTCCAAAGTTGTCAGTTGTGGAGCAAGTGCCGAGCCATGCTGAAAAATAAAGGTGCCTTGATGTAAACTCAGCAGGTCGAAAAGTATTTCGGATACAAGGCTATAAATTATACCACGAGCTTGGCTTGGCTTGATCATCTTTTGCTCTAAAAGCATCGACAAATAGCCGTATTCTGGCACATTTAGCGATTCTAAAGAGGTTAGCTGTCTTTTATCGATTCGCATCTTCACTTGGTAACGATATAAGTAATCGCCCAGTCGAGATAAACTGCTATCACCATCACTGGCATAAACAATTTGACCGTTGAGAAAAAAGACGAACCAAGACCGTTGTCTCAACGAGGCGGAAAGTCGATGCCTGAAAGCCCTTTCTCCACTAGTTTTGTCAGTCTCTACAAACAACACTCCGGTTCGCTGTCCCAACTCAATCAATTGCAGGATACTGCGAATATCGATTTCATTTAGAATTCCTTGCATTCAGCCAAAAGGCGCTCCTTGTAATTTCTTTTACATCACTTGTTTATTCTGCCCTGCCAAAAAGAAAAATGGGGAATGGGTTATGCCTCATAAATTCTTACCAGTAATCAATGACTCACTACCAATTCCAGACTTTTCATCATCAGAGTGATGAGCCGAACTCGATTTCAAATCATAAATCTTAAAATTTTCAAAGAGTCTGAATAACCTAGTGATAATACGGTAGTCATGACATTGACAACAAGTACAAAATATTAAGGATGTGAAAACTCAATTCTCTAAAATTAAACGCGTAGCATTTAGATTTATCAAGAGTTTTTTCTGTCTTATGATCCATAATTTAGGTTAAGTAAGATAAGTAAACACCATTATTAAATGTATTAATGATAACTTTATTACTAAGTACACAAAAGGATTATAGAGTGTGCTGTATTTAGCAGAAGTACAAAAACATAAAGGCGGCTTGCTCGGTGGTGGCGGTAAAACCGAACTGAAACTGCTAGCTTGTCAGCGAACTGACCAGAGTTGGAGTACTGTGTCGGAAGAAGTCATTAGTGCTGAGGAAGCTGGCAAATTAAACGATGGCGTACTCATACTGGTTGAACTGACTCCGAATCGTCAAGTGCAACGGATTCAAGAAGCAGGGCGTCCACTAGTTAACATTTTGCAAAATTTTTCCCGGCAATTGGAAAAATTTAAGGTCAAAGAAGAAGAAATTGATCAGTGGAAGCAGTCACTTACGTTTCAAGCGCAAGAACTAAACCATCGCGAAATCGATATGGAAGCACGTTTGGAACAACTGCAAAACATGGAGGATGAGTTTCAAAACTTAGAAGCACAAAAACAGGAAGTTGAGACATCCCGTACAGACATTGAGCAACGGCGAGAAGAAATTGAGCGCAAGCTTCAGGATCTTGAAGGAGCTTGGGAACATTTACGGGGTGAGCAACGTCTCCTCGAGGAGTTTAAAGCAGAACATCAACAAAAAGGCGGTTTTGGTGAAGACCAAAGTCGCATCCTGAGTGAGTTATTAGATCGCCTCTTCAATAGCGTTGCTCCCACAGAAATAGTCCGGGAACACCTCAATCTTGCCTTTGAAATCGTCAAAACTCAGCAAGTTCTTCTTGAGCCACACTCGCAACAACTACAGCTGCAAAAAACTACAGTTAACGAACAACAGGTGGAAGTTGATCGTCTCTCACAATTATTGCTAGAGAGCCAAAATGAATGGCAGTTAGCTCAAAATTCCCTGGAACAACACACAGTACAGTTAAAAGTGAATACAGCCGATTTCAACAGCAAGCAAGAGTATGTGCGGATGTTGAAAGAGCAGTTGCGTTACCAGCAAGAGTTATCAGCGCAAATTCGCTCCTCTTCGGCTGAAATTTCTGCTAATCGGGTGAAACCTCAGCAAATTGATGTGAATGCTTTGGAGAAAATGTCTGTAGAAGAACTGCAAAAGTTGGTGCAAGACTTGCAGGAAAAATTGGAGATTGACTCTAGCTTTGTTAACGATCAAGAACTTGAACTGACATACAAGCAGGAAATTATTGAAGAATTACAATTGAAGATACAGCAAGCATCAGAGCCAGAACGCAATAGTTTAGAAGCTGAACTGGTAGATGAAAAAGATCTTTACCAAATGCTGAATGAAACTTTGGTGGGACAACGTCGTAATTTACTAGAGCGCGAAGAGTTGATCAAGCAACACCAAGTTGTACTGTCTTGGCGACAAGGAAATTCTCTTGTTTTTGGACTTGAAGAGCCAAAAAATGATTTAAAACCAATTCTTTTGCAAATAGAAACACAGCAACAACAATATTCCCAGGAACTACAAAACCTAGAAGTTGAGATGGAGCAGATGCGTTCCAGTATCGAGGAAGCTCATGTTCTTGTTGAAAAAGAAACTCAAGAACAGCAGATGAAGCGCCAAGAACTCTTTTTAATCGAACAGAACTTGTTGTCCCTACAAACAACAACCGCTGAATCTTGGGGTAGGGTTAATCTTTATCAAGAGGCTTTACAACCCATTCAAGATGGGCTGGATGGGTTACAGCAGAAGTTGCAAGCAATTGCTGAAGCTTTGGCGCAAGTTCAAGAAACTGGTGATGATCAACTCCAAGCAGTAACTCAAATGCGCCAAACTATCCTAAGTCTTACAGAATGAGGAGGAGCCAGTTGTGTGCAACGCCATTCGTCTCTGGCGGCGGCTTCCTTTGTACAGCGGAACTTCGTTCAGTTATTACTGTGCGATCGCTTATTTTGAGAAAGCCTGCCTCATTTTTTTTCGGAAGACATAAAAAAGCTGAGTAAGCCTCTATGATCACGAGAAGATGGTATCAATGGCATAACCCTTGGCTTCTCTATGAGCAAGCCGCAAGTTTTCAACGGTCAAATTAAGTAACTCTGCGGCTTTTAATTCAGAAATTTTACCTAATGAAAGAGCTTGCCAGACTAATTTTGTAAATCTTTGATTTACAGGGAAATCTTTTACCGATAAAACTGGCTCAAGTTCCATCTCCTTAGATAGGGATTGTCCAGTTCGTCGCTTATATTCCCCACGGATTTTCTGAATGGCCTCGCCATACTTTAGTTTGCCCATTTGATCCAGTCGCATCAGTATCGTAGTGTAGCTGACGCGGAAGTGAGCCTTTAACTGAATCAGGTTAGTGAATACGTCTAAGGCTCGGTCTAGAGCTTCTTGAGACACTAGTAAATGACTAGCGAAGTGGTTAGCAACTGTTTCCCGTGCTTTTTCAACTTCATTGGTTCCTTCTTCTATCAAAGTGTCTTGGTACTCGCCTTGATGGAAGATTAAGTGTCCTATTTCATGAGCCAAGGTAAACAATTGCCGTTCAATACTGATGTTGTGGCTGTTAACTAAAACGAAAGCACCCTGCTCAGGGCTACAAGCGCTTAGTCCAAAAAAATCTAAAATTGGGATATCTTGACGCAGAACTTTTAAGCCCATCTCTTCGACAGCTTCAAACAAATTTGGAATTGGACCTGAACCTAATCCCAATCGGTAGCGAAACTGATTGGCGATTTCCGCAATCCGCTTTTTGTTACCTTCTAATTGGTGACAAGGTGTGCTTTCTGGAGCATAAGTCGCTATGCCGACTACCTGTTCTAAGGTAGTGTAGTCTTCTAACAACCGCAATACTGATGCAGCAAACTGGGGCTTTTTATCAAAAGAGGTATGAGCGCGAAACCGGAAGTTCAGTAGTGTTGTACTTTCTCTCCGTAGTAAGTCATCTAGCTTAATACCTAAGGCACGAGCTAGGGCAGATAGAGTTTTACTATCAGGTAGGGTTTTGACGTTCTCGTAGTTATTGATACTCTGGCGAGTCACCCCCGTCAGTTCTGCTAGTTCCTCTTGAGAGAGGTTTAGACCTTTGCGGTAGTGGATCAGATTGCCAGCGATGATCTCTTTCATAGTTGAATTGTCCTGATTCGCTGGAGGACTAAAATTTGTCAAATTAGCTGATTATATATTCCTTAATTATAATCAAAAATGTAAAAGCTGTTTGACTTATTCACCAAAATAAATTTTTCTATTTGATAATAATCCAATCGCCTTCTACTTTAGCTGTCGCACCACCAGGAAATGGATCTGTTTGCGAACGGTTTGGCGCTGTAATTAACGCTGTGAGTTTTTCAATGTGTTCAAAACTAGGGGCAGTATTTAGTTCTTGTTGCAATATCTGACGCATGGCGCGACGTTGTAGCGCCAGTGGTGCTTTCTGTAGTACGCGACGATTGAGACGTAAGGGTAATG
>CAZZVG010000340.1:0-4812 GCA_964657295.1 Iningainema sp.
TATAGGGGTTTCAGGCGACGTAATTCGCGCATAAAGTGAAAATGACCGTTTCATAAGACTTTCATCGCTTTCTGGGGAAAGCACATAAAATGAAATTTTCCTGACGACGCATGAAACCTAGCACTCACGTTTTTTCCTCGACTGCGATCGCGATCGTCAGCTAAGTGTCCCCTAGCGTCAAGAGAGTCAGATAGAACTAGTTTTAGATGTACTCGCTGCTCTCCCCCGATCGCAAGCTAAATGACTATCAAGTTGATATAAGTATAAAGACTGACTGACTTGATAAGAGTTAGCAGGAGAAGCTTTGGCTGTCCGGAAGTCAAAATTACATTTACATGTTCGTACCCCAGGTCTTGACCACTTGATGTCGTTTTGACAATTGGGACATTTTAGAATAAGTAGGCATTGATGTAAGGGACAAGCTTTAACTACCTTCCAATCCCAAATTCTCCGGCAATAAGCCGATTCTTTCAAACACTGAGGACAGAGTTTTATTCCATATTTATAGATAGTATAGTGTCGGATATTTGATTCATAAACTGTCTCATGAGGTAATGAAGCCATTAAGAATAATTGCTTATCTTCTACTCGAATAAGCTGACTGAGACGAGATGGTTGCGAAGGTTGTTCACAGAGATGAACTCCATGCTGTGCTTTCAATCCAGCCAGATGTAAAATCCAGTTTGGTGACTCATAGTAATTTCTTTCTGCCAAGCGAAGAATGTAGCCAGCTAAACTTTCAGCCTCGTAGGGGGTGGGAGTACGTAGCAGTGTTCGCTCGTGATTTATCAATTTACTTATTCCTGAAAATATCTGAAGCTGACAATTCTTTTGATTTTGATTTTGATTTTGATTTTAGGCGATTATTGGTAGCCCCTACTTCTAACATTGTCGGGGATTTTTGTACTGACTCAATCTCAAAATCATCAACATTAAAAGGGTTAGCTTTATCTGGTTTATCAGCGTGAACATATTTTTCAAAAGCAGTAGATAAGAGCTTTAAGTCTAGTTTTTCTTGGTTATGCTGGAGAGCCAAGTAAGTTCCATAGCGAATTAACTTCATTAGATAGGCAACAGTTCCATCCGAAGCGTAATAAAGCCGAATTGCTGTGTATTCATCTGACAAGTTAGAAGCTTCACCTAGAGGTAGTTTGGATTCTAATAAATGTAAAAAAGTCCGAAACTCTCTCCCACCATCTTGTTGCCAAAAAAAAGGATGTAAATAACAACGATTCGCTAATCTCCGGCTGAGTTGGGACTGGGACTGTAATTTAAGAACTTGCTCTGCTTCTGGTAAACCAATTAAAATAATTGGTAAGTTAGTCTCCAAAATTAAAGTCTTTAACCAATCTGATACAGTTCTCAAAACCTTATCCGAGTCGCGGTCAATAAAGTGTTTAAATTCATCTAAAATTATCAGTTCAACCCTACAATCTTTGAGCAACCCAAATAAGCGAATTGTTTGATTACCTGTTGATCCTTTATCATAAGCAGGGTCGCCTAGTTCCCATAACATTTTGGTGACAACTGTTTTCACAGTTGCTGGTGCAGGAATTGTTACAGCCAGGATAGGGATAGTTACTCCTTCTGTGCTTACTTGCCTGGGATACCTGCTAGCATAAGTTTTATAAATTGTGGTTTTTCCTACTCCCGTTTGACCACCAAGAAACATACACTCTGGTTCATCCTTACAATAGGAGAAATGATGACAATACTCGATATTCAACAAGATTTCCTGAAATCGAGGGTAGGAAACGTAGAGGTTGTTTACCATGTCTAACCTAGTATTCAATGACATTTTTTGTAGAGGTTGTTGAGTAAATTGCATTTTATCTGACTCACTTGGGTAAACCGTAGCTCACATCCCACCCCGATAAATCAGGTTTCCAATCATCAGAATTACTAACAGATTCATCCCAGGTTACAGGAGCTACTTGCTGATTTTTAGCAGGTTTCTTATCTCGCTTAACTTTTAGCTTTTCCGATTTATCTATGTCAGAATTAGTAGTTTCTTCTGTTTTCTCTTGATTAGGCTCTACGATTTGAGCCTCTGGATTTAGTTCTACTATAAAGGCATTACCGAGGTCTGATATTCCCGCTATCAAACTAGTTTGATTAAACAAGCTTTCAATATTTTGGTTGGTTTCCAGACTTTGACCTTGAATTGAACCGATCTGCTCAGGAGTTGAAACAGAAATATCGCTAACCCCGAATCCATCACGTCCAATTCCCAACCATCTTGCCATTGACTTACGGGTTTTTCCTTTATGAGATTTTTGCCATTCGCTCTCAACAATTTCTTGAATCTTCTGTTTCGCCAAAGCTAAAGCCACAATATCAACTTTATCTGCTTCAATAGCTGCCAAATTTTTGATGACTCTATGTTGCCAAAGTGTTAAACCTTGGGTGTACTCCTGATTTACCGCAGGCACAACAATAAACTGGTGGTTAGTAGGGTTAAATACATAGATTTTCGATAAATCAGTAGGGTCATACTTAATGGTTACTTTTTCTCTTTGTTGTTTCCCACCTCTTCTTCTTAAATCTTCTTTTTCATAAGTTGAACGCAGTCGCGCCAGTTCTGGGCTATTGTAATAAAGACCAGTAAATTCTATTCCTCTCCTCGAAATTATACGTTTATCAGTTGCCCCGACCAACACTCTTAGGTCTTGATTGCTTAGGGGCAATTTGATGGGAAATTCAGCTATCCCTCTTGTCCAGACTTCAGAGCGAGAACATTTAAACTGTGGATGAGAACTTTGATTATGAATATCTATAATAAAGATGTGGATCATCTCTTGTAATGCTGACAGAGAAACCACCGCATTTTTTCGAGGGTCATAGTCATACTGATTTGTAAATTCCTGAAATAAAGTTCCTGGTTGACCCGTTAATAGTTGAGTATTGTAACTGCCAAAAGTTCTTTCAACAGCACTTTTATACCAAGGCATTCTTGGCGGCGTGTATTGAATGGTAATTCCCAGTTGTTGACAAGCATCTTGAAAATTTTCACTATAAAACTCTTTGCCATTATCAACTACTATAATTTCCATAATTCCATAGACATTCCAGGTATTCTTAACTGAAGGGAATGTGGCTTGCAGGTAATTTTTCGGTTGAATTGAATGCAGAAGACACTGCATCACAGAAAGATAACTAAAAGGCTCGAAACTGAGGTAATAGCCAACGATAACTCCCGAATATTTATCAATGGCACTAGTTAAAGAAGGTGTGCCGATAGGTATTCGAGTTTCAGTATCGACAACGAAAAACGGTAGTTTAGTATGGTCGATTTCGACTCGTTCTAGAGGGCGAGTTGGTTGGGGTCCAGATTGCACTGGCTCATACATTAAACTGGCAGTTCTTTTACCGTAACGACTAACGGCTTTGTCAATTGGGTCTAAATTCTGAATCAGACGATAAATCGTGGAGCGATGGGGGATCTTTAGGGGGACTTGTCCTAGAGATTTTCTTAGGTTATTCTCATGAAGTACGCGGCAAATTACCACATCATAAATAAGAGCGATTGATGGTCGTTCAGGAGTTAGATAGACTTCAGCAATTACCTCATCAATTAGCCTATGTACTTCTGGATTAATTTTAGAGTCGTAGTTCCCTCTAGCTCGATATCTCGGAATTAATGAGCGAATATCACCACCGCTACTCGTATAATCTTTTAGCCAACGATAAAGGGTAATGTTTGAAGGTGGTTTACTGTCGTCTATTTTTTGAGAAACTTGTTTAATAATGGGCGTGAGTGATTTGTATGTGTATGTTTCTATTTTTTGTTCTATAACCGCTAAAACATACTTCTCCTTTCGCTGCGCTTCAGCCTTTAACTGCTCAGGAATTTGTGAAAAATCCGCTAGTTGATAAGTTCTAGGTTTGACTAAAGCTGAATCAGTATCAAATTCTAGCTCCCCGGATAAGAAAAACTGCACTAACTCCCTTTCGGATAAAAAAGAAATTTCTTCTGTGACAATATCAAGAATTTTTAAATTTCCATCTGCTATCTTCGATTGGATTACATATTCACGTTGAGCCAACCAAAAGTGGAGTCCTTGTTTGAATGTTATTCTACTCATTTCAACTATTATCGCTGAATGACAGTTGGAGATAAGCTAATTAAGCTATCACTCCCGATAGGAGTTCTTAAATCGGTTGATAAAAATCCAACAAATATTAATTTCAGCAAATTTTCTCTAAAAATTCCTTTATCTATCAAATCTTCTTCAGCAGTTTTAAGTGTGACTGTTGCTTGATTTTTAAAATATTGATGGCAAGTAACTGTAGCTTGCGGTGTCAAAGTAACCAGTGCATATCGATATAAAAGCTTAATGTTACTCAGGAAAGGCTCTCTCCTAATCATTTCATCAGTAATGACTAGAAATTCCCAACCTTTGGACTGACAAATATAAGTAATGCATTGAAATAATCTCGTATTTTTGTCAGAATCGATTAGCGTTATTGGTTTAATTTCAACAACTTGTTTCTTCTGGCTTCGTTCAACAAAGAAATCTGGTGTATATTTTCTGTGTTTGCCGTCCTCTTTATAGGCAATTTTAAGGGGTTGGCTGCTATATGAGAGGACATCAGGGTCTATCTCTAGTAGATACATGTAGTCCCTTTCAGTGAGAGACTCGTACCACATCCCTGAGTGCATCTTTACACTGAAGAACCTGCCAATGTTCTTCTTTGTTCCTGTATTGGTAATTTTTCGTGCGGGAGTTACCAAGCTGCCTGCCCCCTGAAGCTCTTAGGTGTTAACTGTAGCTAATTGCTTTACAGCTAACTTCCTCCATTAGACGCAGA
>CAZZVG010000340.1:4822-6536 GCA_964657295.1 Iningainema sp.
AATTTCACTTTACGTGCGAATCCATTTCAATTTATGCGCGACGAGGCTCTCATTAAACCCCCAATTTCACTTTATGCGCGAATTACGTCGTCTGAAACCTAACACTCACATTTTTTCCTCGACTGCGATCGCGATCGTCAGATAAGTGTTCTCTAGCGTCAAGAGGGTCAGATAGAACGAGTTTTAGATCTACTCGCTGCTTTGGCAAGACCACAAGCTAAATGACTATCAAGTTTATATAAATAACTCCCGAATATTTATCAACGGCACTAGTTAAAGAAGGTGTGCCGATAGGTATTCGAGTTTCAGTATCGACAACGAAAAACGGTAGTTTAGTATGGTCGATTTCGACTCGTTCTAGAGGGCGAGTTGGTTGGGGTCCAGATTGCACTGGCTCATACATTAAACTGGCAGTTCTTTTACCGTAACGACTAACGGCTTTGTCAATTGGGTCTAAATTCTGAATCAGACGATAAATCGTGGAGCGATGGGGGATCTTTAGGGGGACTTGTCCTAGAGATTTTCTTAGGTTATTCTCATGAAGTACGCGGCAAATTACCACATCATAAATAAGAGCGATTGATGGTCGTTCAGGAGTTAGATAAACTTCAGCAATTACCTCATCAATCAGCCTATGTACTTCTGAATTAATTTTGCTATTGACTTTAACTTAATTCCGTATTACGGCGAACCATCACCATTAGAGGAACCATATATTTATAGAAGTCAAGCTAAAAGTGGTACTTGTTCATTCTATGCTTACGCTACTTTATATGTAATTAAGAAAAATCAGCGAGTAACTCTAGCTATTAAAGCTGTCCGAAAAGAAAATACTTTAGTTGCAATTATCACTTATCTTTTGGCACTAATTGAGCCTTTAAAATTGAAAATTGAGCGATTACTTTTAGACAGAGAGTTCTTCTGCGTCCCAGTGATCCGGTGGTTGCAAGCTTTAGATATCCCCTTCGAGATACCAGCTATCATTAGAGGTAAACATGGAGGAACTAGACAATTAATTAGAGGTCGGCGTAGTTATAAAACAACTTACACGTTGAACAGTGACCAATATGGCTCTGTTACCTTTCTCGTTGGGGTAGTGTGCACGTACAAGAAAGGAAAAAGACGAGCGCATGGACGAGAGTTTTTTGTTTATGCTATCCATAAAGTTAAATTGTCATTACATTCAATACATGATGACTATCGTCTGCGTTTCGGAATTGAGAGTAGCTATAGGATGAAACACCAATGCCGCATCAAAACAACCATAAAAAATCCTACTATTAGGTTTCTATTTGTAGCTTTGGCATTTTTAATTATTAACATCTGGATTTATCTACTATGGCATTATCTTAGTACTTTAAAAAGAAGTAGTAAAAAAGCTTTTTATTATCTATTCACTCTCAAACAAATGCTGGAATTTTTACGTCAAACTATAGACCGCAACTATGGATTAGTTAATGAAGTGTGTTTGACGTAGAACTAATAATGGTCGATTTAGAAGGCAGATTCATAAGTTTCCTTTATGACTCCTCAAAAACGATCAACTTTTTTTGTCTTCTGGAAAAACTGTATCACAGACTACTATTTTTTGACGATCACCAAAGTTTTCGGTCTACTGACTTTGGCTCAACCCATTCACCAGAAAAACCGTAGCGGTTAGTTTTTGGATTCTTATCACTTTCTTTATTAATCCGAATTTTAGTCCTGCCACCGT